>CAJVYZ010000021.1 GCA_913009915.1 uncultured Gemmatimonadota bacterium
GTTGCCGCCCCGGCTGGCGCAACTCCACCCGCGCTACCAGACGCCGGTAGCAGGGATCGTGTTCCAAGCGGTGTGGTCCTCGGTCCTCGCCGGCAGCAACACATATGGAGCGTTGCTGGATTATGTCGTGTTCGGTGACTGGATCTTTTTCGGTGCCACCGTGGCGACACTCTTCGTGTTCCGTTCACGGGAGCGAGTAAAGGCCGATGCAGAAGATACCGGCGGATACCGTTTGCCGGGTTACCCGATCGTTCCCGCGCTGTTCGTCATGGCAGCGGCGTATGTGGTCGTGGGGTCGATCCTGTCCAATCCAGTCAACGCCGCGATCGGCGGGGGACTCATCGTTTCGGGAGTGCCGGTGTACCGCTGGTTGGGCGCCCGGGGAGGAGAGACAGAGCCGCCATCCACATAGGGTCCCGTCACGATTTCTGTGAACCTGAAGAGCCGCACCACAACCGTTTGCGCCGTCAGCCGCCGATCGGGTCACCGGCCCTGCAGTCCGTACCCTCGCCACAGGTCGCCCACGGCCTCTCTCCCTCATCGGCGAACAGCCACCGGGCACTCGGTAAAGACCTGTGGCTCTGCCCGTCAGGTGCCTGCTCGAGGTGAAGGTGCAGCTCGACCGGTGGAATCGCCGGGTCCGACGAAAGGTAAATCGCCCGCCATTGCCCCTGAGCCACACTGTCGACCCACCAGTACGTCGTGTCGTGAGCGCCGATCGCCAGTGCCGGATAGGGGATCGTGTCGCGGTTGATCAAGCGGGCGATGATTAGACCGTTGGCCAATCGCTCCCCGTCGGCCACGATGGCCCCGACAGCCGGCTCCACACGCACGAGAGGTCCCTGGGCGTGGACCGAATCGGCAACGACGATGAGCCGTTGCTCGTCACCGGCACCCGTGGCGTCCGCAAACCGGAGGGTTCGGGCGTAGGTGATCACGTCTTGCCGGGAATCACGATCGACATCCCCGCGGTATCTCTCCGGGGCCGAGTCGGGGCTTTGTGGTTGGTCGGCGCCCACGCTGACACGCCCACCCAGTTGGGCCAGCACCACCCCAACGAGAACGGCCACGAACAGGGAAACAATATTTCGGGTGGTGTGTCCTCGGGTTCCGATCACCGTTACCGTCCTCGCGCCAACCTGGTGAGGATCTCGGGACCGGCAGAGTGGTCTGCCGGCACAGCGGGCCTCCGATCAGGGGTCGGCCTCCACCGGAGGGTCAATTATACGGCCGTGAGCGGTGACGGCACAAATGGCCATGGGTTCGAGCAGGTGCACCAGGGGGGACCGAGGAGTGTATTATGGGTCACCGCAGTCACACATCCGTTTTTCAGTAGTGGAGCGTCGATGACCTGGTGGGGGCTGACCCGATCCGGATGGTTACTCGTTGTCCTCATGGCAGGGAGCACAGCGACAGCCATGGGGCAGCAACACCCGGGTACTGTGGAGGTCGGACTCTATGCCCAGATCAACAGTTTCGACGAAAGCCTCCAGCTGAACGACGTTACCGGGATCGGGGCCAGGGTCGCTGTGTTCCTTCGCCCCAAGTTGTCCCTCGAGCTGTCGGGCTCCTATGCCCAGGCCGGAGACAGCGTCCGAACCGTGTCGTACTTCCCGCTCGCAATCTTCGCGATGTTTCATCTCCCCTTGCGGGACGACATCGCGATCTTGCTGGGACCCGGGTTTGTTCACACGAAATACGGCAGGGACGCCACTGGATCGGATGACGGGTTGGCCGGCCTAGTGGGCCTGAGCTTCCGTGCGTCCCGGCGCATCAGTATCCGCGTCGACGGAAGGGCGGACTACTTCGGCAGTCCGTCTAACGGCGCCGGAACCAACATCAACTACAGTGTCAGCGCGGGCCTGTCTTTCTTTCTTGGCAAGCGAACCACGGAGGATCGTGACCGAGACGGAATAGCCGACTCGTTGGACCAATGTCCATCTACTCCTGCGGGCGTGGCGGTGGACGCCACCGGATGTCCCATTCCGCTTGACAGCGATGGCGACGGCGTGCTTGACAGCATCGATCGTTGTCCCGACACTCCGCGGGGCGAACGCATCGACCAGACTGGTTGCCCGCTCGACGGCGACAATGACGGTGCCTTCAGAGGCTCATGGTGAGACCGACGTTCCGCCGATGACCTCCGCCTTCCAGCGAATCGTCCCCGCCGGTCTCCTGGCCGCCAGCCTGTTCGCCTTGAGTCACTCCTGGGGACCGGTTCCCGCCATCGGCCCCCTGCTCGACCCGTATCACGGTCTGTGGGGTGTCGCTCGCTCGGCTGCCTTGCCGGAGTCGGGAACGGCGACCATAGCGGAACTCACGGACTCGGTCGTCGTGCTGTACGACGACCGCGCGGTTCCCCACATTTTTGCCGCCACCGTCGCCGATGCTCAGCGCGCACTCGGCTACGTGGTAGCACGCGACCGCTTGTTCCAGCTCGAACTTTAGGCCCGATCGCCAGCGGGACGTCTGTCCGATTGGGCCGGCTCGGCCGCCCTCGAACTCGACCGGTCGTCCCGTCGCCTTGCACTCGCCGCAACGGCGGATGACGAATACCGGACCCTGACGGCTGAGAGTGCCCCGGTCGTGAAGGCGCTCGAAGCGTTTGCCGAGGGCGTCAACGCCTGGATCGACCACCTCGATCGAGGAGACTACCCCATCGAGTACCACCTCCTCGACGCCAGGCCGGAGCGGTGGCGACCGGTGTACTCGTTGTACCTCCTCAAGCGGATGAGTCTGACGTTGTCGTTTTCGCGACACGACCGGCAGTATCCGCCACTCGCCGACTTGGTGGGAGCAGATGCGGCGCGGGCCCTGATCTCTCGCAACAATCCCATCCAGGAACCGATCGTGCCGAACGGCACCAGGGAACCGCGATACGACTTCGACCCGCTACCACCGCCGCGACTCGGACGAACCACTGCTCGTGCGGCAATCCGCCCGGCGCCGAGTCCGTTGGCGTACCTGGAGGGTGGAATAATGGATGAGGTGGAGTACCCGGTTGGCAGCAACAACTGGGCGGTGGCCCCGGGGCGTTCGGCAACCGGATCCGCCTTGCTGGCGGGCGACCCGCATCTCGGACTGACGCTCCCCAGCGTTTGGTACGAGGCCCATCAGGTGGTCCCCGACACCATCGATTCCTATGGCGCGACGCTCATTGGCACTCCGGCGATCGTCGTTGGGTTCAACCGGCACTTGGCCTGGACGTTCACCAACAACTCGGCCGACGTCGTCGACTACTACCGGGAAACGGTCGACAGCGCCTTGGCACCCAATGTGACCTTGCTCGACGGGGAGTGGCGGCCGGTCCAACGACGCATCGAGGAGTACCGGGACCAACGGATGCGGCTCATCCATAGCGACACACTGTTTCGGTCGCACCGGGGGCCGATGATTCGCGACGAGGAGGGATGGCTGTCACTCCGCTGGACCGCGCTCGAGCCGTCCCGGACGAGCCAGGCCATCTTCGACATGAACCTCGCTCACGATGTCCATCAATGGCTCCGGGCCACCGAAGGCTTCGACGTGCCGTCCCAGAACGGGTTGGTGGCGGACCGGCAGGGCAACATTGCCATCCGGTCTCTCGGAAGAGTTCCGGTGCGGCCGCCTGGCTACCAGTTCATCTGGGACGGCCGGACCTCCGCCAGTGATTGGCGAGGAGACTACCCAATCGAGAGGCTTCCCTCGGCCATCAACCCGACACAGGGCTTTCTGGCATCCGCCAACCAACAACCGGTCGATCCCCGGGTCGACTCGACCTATTGGGGGCGCCGGTGGCCGACGCCGTGGCGCGCCATGCGCATCATGGCCCAGCTCCGGCGAGATTCGGCGGTCACCGTCGAGGCGATGCGCCGCTGGCAAACCGATCCCGGAAGCGCTCGGGTAGAGTACTTCATGCCGTACCTGCTGTCCGCGGCCACGCTCGCGACCGGTGACCAGACAACGGACAGCGCCGCCATTCGTGCCGCGGCGCTCCTGGAAGCATGGGATCACCGGTACACCCTGGAGAACGAGCGCTCGGTGCTGTTCGAGGCGGTGTTGTCCGAAGTGAGCCAACGGTTGTGGGACGAACTACGGGACGAGCATGGGTCACCAATTTTCTATCCGGCGGAGGCCACCTTGGCGCAGTTGATGGCAGATGCGTCAAGTCCATGGTGGGACGACCGCTCGACGGCTCAACAGGAAGGGCGTGACGACATCATCCACGCGAGTCTCGTGTCGGGTCTCGCGGCCACTCTGGGCCGGTACGGAGAACCTTCCGGCGGAAGGTGGCGCTGGGATCGCGTGCGTCGGTTTACCATACCGCACCTTCTTCGGCTTCCGGGATTGGACGCGGCCGGCGTGGCCAACCAGGGAGGCCCCAGTACGCTGAGTCCAATGGCCATGGGCGGCAGTTTTGGCTCGAGTTGGCGGATGGTGGTAGATCTGGGGCCACCGATCCGCGCGTGGACGACCTACCCGGGCGGGCAATCCGGCAACCCTGCCAGCAGGTACTATCGAAACCGTCTCGCCGCGTGGTCGGCAGGCACGCTGCAGCCTGTCACTATTCCCCGAACGCCGGGGGACATGCCCGCAGGTTCGACGATGGCTCGCCTGCTACTCGTTACCAGACCGTCAGACTGATGGGTTACGCAATCCGGCTGGTCATCCTGGCCATGGCCTTTGCGCTCATTACCATCGCCGTCGGGTGGTGGGCAGTGGCGGTGGTAGGCGTGTTGTGGGGCTGGCTGGCTGGTAGCGCAATCCGCTACCACAGAACCCTCGGTGCGGTGGCGGCAGGCGTGGCATGGCTCGCCATCCTGACCTCCGCCGGGTTTATGGGAGAGGGCCGAGCCCTGCTGGCCGCCGTTTCCGGTCTGTTTTCCGTACCCGCGGTGTTGCCGGTAGCCGCAACCGTCGGCATCGGCGCCTTGCTGGGGTTCCTTGGGTCGTGGCTGGGGTCCAGACTCCGTCGCTCATCCCACCACCTCAGCTGAGTAGCATCCTGAAACAGCAGCCGATCCTCTTGGCATACTGAGGAGCGAGAGTAGCTTTCGTTGGTTCCGCAAAACGGTCTCTCCGACTCCCCACTCCCCCCGCACACGAAGGTAGGGTGTATGTCGCGACGACTTTCGAAGGCTTCCGTGATCTTGGCGCTGTTGATCGGGTTAGCCGGGCCCGTGTTTGGTCAATTGCCCCCAGTGACTCGGGAACAGGCCGCCAAGGGAGTGCTGGTGGTCCGCGCCGCCTTCGAACCGGGAGAACTCGCGTTGACCCGTGGCGACACTGCTCATATCCGAGTGGTGCTGCAGGACGAGGCGGGTAATCCCGTCGAAGGTGCCCTGGCCTTCATGTTCTCGCCCGACCAGAGCGTGGTCGGGCCGCAGGTCGGACGCCAGCGGAGCGACGGTACCTTCCCGATCGAAGCACGTGGTCCGGGGAGAATTCGCCCCATTCTGGTGGTACGGGTGAACGACGACGACGGCTCGTTTCGCGGCACCGCAGGGGTCCGGGAAATTGGCATGGTGGAGATCGCGGTAGCCGACTGGCCGGTCGACCACCTCGAGATGAACGAGGTGCGGTACACACCCTACGTCGGCACGACCTACAAACTGACGGCCCGAGCCATGACCGACCACGGCACGGAACACGGCGCGGCGCTGGTGGAGTGGCGGAGTGACACGCCGAAGGTGGCAACGGTTACCGGCGGTGGTGTGTTGTCGCTGCACAAGACTGGTGACGCCCGGATCGTCGCCCGAACCGAGGGCGACATCGACCTCCCCTATGCGTTCAAAGTGATCAAGAATCCGTTGCGGAGTCTGTCGATCACTCCTGTCTCCGTACAGACCAGAACTGGCGATGTCGTTCGGTTCGACGTTCAGGCACTCGACAAGAAGGACAAACCTATCGAGGGGATGGCCCTGTCGTATTCAGTGTTCGGCATCGACTCAGCGGGAGCGGAGATCTTTGCCGACGGGAGTTTCGTGGCCGAGCATCCCGGCGCCTTCAGGGCGGTCGTGAGCACCGGTGGGATCTCGGCGGAGGCCATCGTCGAAGTGGTCGCTCGCCCGGATGCCACCCCGGTACGGCTGGTCGGCAAGGGCTCCGTGAGCCACGTGGCAACGAGCGACCTGTGGGTGTTCTCCGGCAAGGATGGGAGAGACTACGCCTATACCGGGACCCACGCCCAGGGCGGCGGCCAGCGCATGTTCGTGTGGGACGTGACCGATCCAAGCAACATTCAATTGACAGATTCGGTCATGGTCGACGCCCGCGTCGTCAACGACGTCAAGGTGAACGGCGATGCGTCGTGGGCCATCATCACCCGGGAGGGCGCCTCCAACCGCCAGAACGGACTGGTCGTGCTCGACTTGGCGGACCCGGCCCACCCCACGATCCTGTCGGAGCTCACCGATGGTATGACCAGCGGGATGCACAACACCTGGATCATTGGTAACCTCGTGTACGGTATCAATGACGGCCGCAACTTGATGGACATCGTGGATCTCAGCAACCCTGCCGCTCCCCGGCACGTCGGGCAATGGGAACTGCGTCCCGGTGATACGGACAAGAGCCTGCACGACGTGTGGGGTGACGGACACGGGTATCTCTATCTGTCCTATTGGGATGACGGCCTGGTCATTCTCGACGCAGGCGCAGGAACACACGGCGGCACGGCCACGACTCCGGCATTTGTTTCGAGCATCGCCTACGGCATGGGAAACACGCACGTGGCGTGGCGGGATCGGGACTACGTCTTCCTCGGTGACGAAATCTTCGGCTGCGCCGAGTGTACCAACGGACCCCGGGGCTATATCCACGTCATCGACGTGTCGGACATCAACCACCCGAGAGAAGTGGCAAAGTTCGATGTGCCCGAAGCGGGGGCGCACAACATCTGGGTCGAGGACGAGGTTCTGTACATCGCCTATTACCAGGGCGGGCTCCGGATCGTGGACGTCTCGGGAGACCTCCGAGGCGACCTGTATGCCCAAGGCCGTCAGATAGGTTGGTACCTCACCTCCGGCGCGGAAGGGGAGGCCGTCGTCCCCAACTCGCCGCTGGCATGGGGTCCGCAACCCTTCCGAGGCAACATCTTCGTGTCCGACATGAACAGCGGATTGTGGGTCCTCAAACACGAACGGCCGGAAGCCCTGACACCATGACCCATCAGCGGCTCCTGGGCGTGACGTTGGCCCTGGCCTCGGCCGCGTGCACCACGGGCCGGGCGCAGTCGTCCCCGCCAGCGGTGTCCGCCCCCCCTGCCCTTACCTATTGGGTCTACGTTGCCAACGAATCATCGGACCTGGTGTCACGGGTGCGTTTCGGGCCCGACGGCGCGTTCGAGGAGAAGACCATCAGCGTCGGCATCAAGCCGGCCGACCTCGATGGCGCCCACGGCTTGACGGTGTCGCCGGCCGGCGATTACTGGTACGTCACGCTGGCGCACGGAACCCCCTACGGCATGGTGTGGCAGTACCGTACCGGGACGGACGAGTTCGTCGACTCGACGACGGTGGGACTGTTTCCGGCCACGATGGGAATCAGCGCGGACGGCTCGATGCTGTTCGCGGTCAACTTCAATCTCCACGGGCAACGGGTACCGAGCAGCGTGTCGGCGGTGTTCATTCCGTTCATGGACGAGGCGCGAAAGATCGAAACCTGCGTCATGCCTCACGGGAGTAGGTTGAGCGTTGACGGCAGGTACCACTACTCCACCTGCATGATGAGCGACCAGCTGGTCGAGATCGCGACCGATCGGTTGGAGGTGAGTCGCCGACTCAGGCTCACCGCCGGCGAGGTTGGCATGCTCCCCCTAGATGAAACCTCGATGCACATGGTCGAAGGGTCATGTAAGCCTACATGGGTGGCCGTGGCGCCCGACAACCGCCATCTGTACGTACCGTGCAACGGCCGCGGCGAGATTCTGGAGATCGACCGCGAGCGATTCCATATCACGCGCACGTTTTCGACGGGCAAGGCGCCGTACAATGCCGACGTGAGCCCCGACGGACGGTATCTGGTGACGACCCTCAAGGGCGCCCAGGCCGTGTCCCTCATCGACCTCGACACCGGAGTCGAGAGGCAGGTCGCCACTACCAGGCCGGTGACCCACGGGGTGGTGATATCCTCGGACTCCAGGTACGCCTTCATCTCCAACGAATCCATCGGGGCCGTCCCCGGCACCGTCGACGTGATCGATCTCGCCGCCGGTGAAGTGGTCGCCAGCACCGAAGTACAGTTGCAGCCCGGCGGCATAGGCTTCTGGAAGATGGAATCGGGACAGGGACCGCCAGCCCAGTAACGGCACGAGGAACCGTCACACAGCTTGACGGTCTCTCCGAGGCGCAACATCATTCTCAGGTTGGGCCTTAGACGAACCCCTGAAAGGGGCCCGCATGGCCAGCCTCCTCGAGCGGCTCCGCAACGCGCTCAGTCCCAAGTACACCCTCGAGCGGGAAATCGCCTCCGGGGGAATGGGCGTGGTGTTTCTCGGTCAGAACACCAAGCTCCGCAGCCGTGTCGCCATCAAGGTGCTGCGGCCCGAGTTGGCCACGGCCGCCATGGCGGCCCGCTTCCAGCGGGAAGCACGGCTGCTGGCACAGCTCTCGCACCCGAACATCGTAACCGTTCACGACGTCGACATCGCCGATGGCGTGCACTACTACGTCATGGATTACATCGAGGGCGAGACGGTCGCCGAGCGGCTCGAACGGGGCTCCATGGAACCGGATGACGTTCTCTCCCTGGGGCGGGACCTTCTCAGCGCATTGGAAGCGGTACACAAGCTCAATGTGGTCCATCGCGACATCAAGCCGGCCAACATCTTTCTGGTCGAAGGTCGTGCGCTACTGGTTGACTTCGGCATCGCCCATGTCGACCACACGGAATCCGATGCGACTCGGACGGGGCAACGCATTTGCACTCCCGCCTATATGCCTCCAGAACAAGGCTTCGGATCTTTCGTTACCAGCCAGACCGACCTGTATGCCCTCGGGATGGTCCTGTACGAGTGCATCACCGGGGATCATTGGCAACAGACGGACGACTCGGAGGAAGGAAACTGGGTATCGGTGCCACAGCCGCTGGCCAATGCGCTGCGGAAAGCGCTGAAACACAATCCGAACGAGCGCTGGGCCGACGCGGCCTCCTTTCGAGGAGCGCTCACCCCGGTTCGGCACTACCAAATACACAGAAAGGCTGCCCCGATTGGAGCCATTGTCGTCACGGCTGCCGTGGCTGCCTTGATCATCCGCGGATGTCCTCCACAAGAAGTCGACCTCGCCATTCGGCCGTTCGCCGTCACAGGAGGCGAGGCTCAGGCCTCCCTCGGGGTCGAATTGGCCGTGGCCGTTCGTGACCTGTTGATGCCGATCCCCGAGCTGAAGCTCGAAGGCGTTGGCGACGCTTCAAGGGGCCGCGCGGCCCGGCTTCACACAGAAGGAAGTTTCGCCCGGCGAGGTGACCAATGGGTCCTTTCGTGGACGCTGCAGGATAGTGCGGGAGTGCGGGACGCGGGGAGAGATACGACCAGCAGCGATCTCCCATACGGCCTTGCCTACGGCGTAGCTCTTCAAGTTGTGAAGCAGCTCCTACCAAAAAACGTCGCGCCACCCCGGTGTCTGGACGGGATTTCATTGCTTGCCATCGGTGAGTACCTCCAGGGCCAAATCGCCTTTCAGCAAGATCACTGGAAGACCGCAGATAATCACTTCACCAAAGCGATCTCCCGGGACAGTCGGTTCAATTTGGCTGCGTGGTGGCAATTCAACACACGCAAACTCGGGCGCAGGCCGGTCGACCTGGACTTACTGAGAGGGATCTTTTTGAAGGAGGACGCGTGCTCGCCACTCGACCAATTGCTCATCGACGCGCGCCTCGAACCGAGACTTACCGCGCGCTTCGAGCTCTTCGATGATGCCGTTCGTGAGTACCCGTCGAGATACTACGCCGCCCTGTTCCGCGGTGTCGAATTGTTCCAGCGCGGCGCGCTCGCCGGGCACGCGCTGAACAAGGCCGTGGTAGCCCTAGGACAAGCACGACTTAGCCCGCTCACCCCATGGCACCCGGCCGAGAGCCCATCTGGTGTCACTGCTGTGGGGAGACAAACCGGAACGGTCCGCACGCCACTCCCTCAACGAGGCCCTGCGAGTGCTGCGCCGTTGCTGCGGCGACGCCGTTCGCACCGACGGGGACAGCGTGCGCCTAGACCACGCTGGTATCACGTTGGATCTCGATGCGTTTGAAGCGGCTGCGGCACCCGGGCGGTGGAACGAGGCCGCCCGGCTGACGGCCGGTGAGTTCATGGAAGGGTTCAGCGTTCCAGGAGCATCCGGGTTCGAGGAGTGGTTGTCCGCCGAACGCACGGCGTGGCGGGGGCGGGGCGTCGAAGCGCTGTCGCGCCATGCCACGTCCGAGGCCGCCAAGGGCAACCTCGCGGCCGCAACCCGAGCAGCCAATGCCGCCATGGAGTTGGCACCCGCGGCCGACCGGGCGGCCCGGGCGGTCATGCGATGCCTGGCCCTGAGCGGCGACCGGGCCGGCGCCCTGGTGCAATACCAGGAGTTCGTCAACCGGTTGGACGGAGACTTGGGTGCTCCACCGGAACAAGAAACCGAACGACTCGCGGCCAACATACGCCTGGAGCGTGTTGGTATCGAGGAACATGTCGATCCACCGGACGCGCACGCTGACACCGTTCGGCGGGCACCGTTGGTCGGCCGGGCCAGTGAACTGGCGACCCTGCTCGAGGCATGGCAGGCGACGATCCACCACTCCCATTCCTCGCTCCTCGTCATCGAAGGAGATGCCGGAACCGGCAAGAGCCGGCTGAGCCTCGAAATTCTGGCGCGCGCCAGGCTGGACGGCGCTGCGGTGATCAGTATGCGCGGCGTCGAAGGCGACGGCGACATCCCAGGTTCCGGGTTGATGAATCTGGCACTGGACGGGCTCTTGGCCGCGCGTGGCGTGGCCGGAGCTACACCTGCCGCCCTGGCGGCCCTGGCGACGCGGGCGCCTGAATGGGCCGAGCGTTTTCCACCCGCCGGCGGGACGGCCCCGCTCCCGTTGCCGGCCGCTTTCGGAGACATCCTCCAGGCCATCACGGAAGAGCAACCAGTGCTGATAGCGATCGACGACGCGCACTGGATCGACCGGAACTCATTGGTAGCGCTGCTGAAATATCTGCGAGATCTCGAGCAGGCCCGTTTTGCCCTCCTGCTCACGACGACGCCGGCCCGCACTCCGGACGAACTCGAGCGCGTCCGGGTAGCGATCGGGCGGGACATGCGGGGAGCCGTCGCCACACTGAAGCCGTGGGACAAGGAATCTCTGACCGAGTTGGCACGCTGGTATCTACCGCAATACACCGACGCCGAACTCGACCGAGTCGTTCGCCGCCTGGTCATCGATTCCGCGGGCCTGCCGCTCCTAGCCGTGGAGATTCTCCACGCGGTCAGTCTGGGTATGGATCTTCGCGATCAAGCCAGCGCCTGGCCGGAACAGTTCCGCACGCTCGACGAGACGCTCCCCGGCGATCTTCCTGATGCCATTCGTGCAGCCATACGCCTGGGGTACCGTCGGCTCAGCGAGGAATGCCAGACCATCCTGGCGGCGATCGCCGTCATGGGTAACCGTTCCACCACTGAGGAGATCGCAGCAGCGACGGAACTTCCGGTTTCGGGGTTGCACCGACAGCTGGATGTGCTGGAGTGGGAGCGCTGGTTGGTGTCGGATGCGAGAGGATACTCCTTCGTGGCCCGCGTCACCCGCGACGTCGTGGCCCAGGACATGGTCACCGAGGGTCAGCGACAACGGTTCCTCCGCACGGCCAACTGATCCTTGGAACACAAGTGGAGGACCCTGTGGCTCATCGCGCTCGCCGAGCTCCTGGCGATGAGCTTGTGGTTCTCGGCATCGGCCGTGGGACCCGCCCTGATGCTCGAGTGGCACCTGACCGCCGCCCAGGCATCGTGGTTCACCAACGCCGTTCAAATAGGCTTCGTGGCAGGCGGCCTGACCAGCGCGTCGCTCAACCTGGCCGATCGGTGGCCCGCTCGCTTGGTGTTCGCCTGGGGGGCGTTCGCCGGTGCGGCGTTCAATGTCGCCATCCCGTTGACGGGGTCAGGCTTCGCCGGTGTCGTGGTGCTACGGTTTCTTACCGGAGCTTCGTTGGCGGCCGTCTACCCAGTCGGCATGAAAATCATGGCGTCGTGGACCAAAGAGGACCGCGGTTTGGGGTTGGGGATCCTGGTCGGAGCGTTGACCATCGGATCTGCATTGCCGCATCTGGTGAGGGGTCTGGGGGGTATTGGTGCCTGGGAGCCGCTGATGTACACGGTGTCCCTGGTAGCGGCCATTGGCGGAGCGGTGGCACTCGTTTTCGGCCGGCTGGGGCCGTATCACGCCCCAGCCAAACGGCTCGAATGGCGGCGCATGGGAGACGCCTTCCGGGATCCCTACCTCCGGCTGGCCAACTTCGGCTACCTGGGCCACATGTGGGAGGTGTACGCCATGTGGACCTGGATTCCGGTCTACCTGGCGGAGGTTTATCGGCTGTCGTCCTCATCCATGGGCGCCGGCTGGGCTCCGGAGCGGCTCGCGGCCATCGCCGGGTTCGGGGCCATCGCCATCGGCGGCGCGGGCTCCCTGCTGGCCAGATCGGAAGAGCGTCGTGTCGGGAAAGAGTGTAGATCTCGGTGGGTGCCGGATCATTAAAAAAAAAAGCACATACATCATAA
>CAJVYZ010000022.1 GCA_913009915.1 uncultured Gemmatimonadota bacterium
AGAAGACGGCATACGAGCTATATCAGTGTGACTGGAGTTCAGACGTGTGCTCTTCCGATCTCTAGCCGTCCGGGCGTAGCCGGTCGTGAGGAACTTGGCCGGCACCAAGAAGCCCAGTACCCCGTCGGGGGCGGTGAGTTCGAGCCCGCGCTCGAGGAACGCTAGCGCCAGGTCCGGCTGATGGGCATAGCCGGTTCCGCCGCCTCCTCGCCACCACGTGTAGCGCTCCCTCAGGTGGCGGCGTTCGTCCCGTCCCAGTTCCTCCGCCCGAACCCACGGCGGATTACCGACCACCAGGTCGAAGCCGCCGCCGCGGACGAATACGTCTCCGAAGTGGCCTTCGAAATGGAACCAGGGTAGTGATCCCTCGCGATCCAACTTCCTGCGATAGCGTTGCACCGTCCTGATCCCATCGCGGATACGGTTGACGCGCTTTCGTATCGATCCATCCGGACCGCGGCGCTCGCCGAACAGGCTTCGGTCGCCGGCCTGAACTTTACACTCCGTCAGCATGTGTCGCAGCCGGGCCTCTGCCGTAGTCAGGCAAGTGCGAGTGGCCTCGACCTCGGCCGCACGCAGCTTCCGGGCGTGGGTCGCCTTGATGGTGGAGTGCGACTCGAACACCTGGCGGCGGAGTTTGGCGTGCGTGTAGGCGTCTATCTGCGGCGAGAGTGGCGATCCGTAGGCGGCCCCGAGCGGATCGCGTAGCGAATCGCCCTGCCGCACCAGACAGTCGAGGTTCGGCAACGGGCGCACCCGACTCGAAGGTCCGTCTTTCTCCAAGGCCACGATGGCCAGCCACAAGCGCAGTTCGGCCAGCCTGACCGCCATGGGATCCTTGTCCACTCCGAATAGATGGCGCCGGAGGATGCGGCGCCTGGCCGCGGCCGTGTGGCCCCGATCGCCGAAGCGCAACTCGGCCAGCAGGGTGAGCGCGCCGAGCAGGAAGGCCCCGGATCCGGCGGCGGGGTCGAGTACCGTGACGTCGGTCCACAACCGCCGCAGATCGGGCGAACGCTCCCGAATCATGGTGGTAGCGCTGGTGTGATCGATTCCCGTTCGACTCGCCGCGAAGGCCGCGAAACTGTGGTGCAGCAAATCGTTCACCAGCGACGCGGGCGTGTAGTAACTCCCGGATGACTTGCGCTCACCCGACTGCATCAGGCCCTCGAACACCCTCCCCAGCATGTCGGGCGCGATGGTGTGGGGATCGGTACCCTCTGTAACCGTGAAGCGATAGCGCTCGAACACATCGTCGAACACGTCGCGCCAGGAAGGATTTGCGATAACCAGTTTGTGCCGCCGCTCGAGAAAGTGAGGCTCGAACAGGCCGCCATTGAGAAACGGTATCCGGCCGTAGTTCTGGACGGAGGCACTCCGAGCCGTGACCGGTCGATTCAACGTTCCGAAGAACAGAGGGTGGAGCAGGTGACGCTGGACAGACCGCTTCGACGCTAGACACCGGTCCACTTCGGTACGCAGAAAATCCTCCCGGCCGTCGAGCCATCCCTTGGCCTGCACGAAGTACAGGAACAGGACTCGGCTCAATTGCAGCAGCGCTATGTGTCGCCGGTCGCGAATGGGGACGGTCGGAGCCATGGCGTAGACCATCTTGCCGTACCCGGCTTCGAAGGCTCGGAAGAACCGGCGCCCGGCACTCTCGCTGGCCAGTACCCGGGCGATCCTAGCTGCGGTGCCCAGATGGGTGGTCTCTCGGCAGCCTACCAGGCTCTTGAGTTGGCTCCGTTCCAGGGCCGAATAATGATGACGCCGGAAACCGGCCGTGGGGATGTCGTCGAACGCGACCGCCATCGCCAGATCGGCTCCGTTGACCGCCACCACGGCCGCCACTTCGCCGCGCCGCGACAGCAGGGCGCCGATGCGGCGGGCCGCCCGCACGGGGTTCACGGCCTCGATGGCATACCAGGGAAATTCGTCCACCGCGCTGACCCTGGCCGCACGGGTAATGTCCGGTTCCGGGGTCGATGCTCCCAGCCAGTCATCGATCGGGATTTCTTCGAACGCCGGCCGAAACCCCATCGCTTCGATGAACAGCGGTGCGTCGGCCACCGAGCAAACCGACTCGAGGCAGGTGAGCGGGGACACCGTGGCTCCGTGTTGTGGACGCTACACGATGGTGGCCTTCGCTCGGGGAGGACGTACCCGGTTGGTGCGAGCAGGGGCGTTTTTGTGGGGTCTCGGGGCGGAGGGGTGAGAGAGCGCTAACGCCGGTCAGCTGTGTGGTTCTGGGATCCGGTAGGTGCCCCTCCCCCGTGGATCACTATGCCTCCTGATCGCAGCGAACCGCGGCGGTCGTGCGTTACGCTACTATTCCAGTTAGACGGGTCGTCACGGAGTGGTCCGTTTCGTGGCGTCGGGCGGCACGAAGTACTCGTGTACATCGGGCGGCAGGGATCCCCGCAGGGCCAACCGCTGTAGCTGCAAGTACGTGTGCAATGCCTTGTTGATGCGTGTCTGATATCCCTTCGTGCCTTGTGCTCTGAACGCGGCTACCACTTCGCGATCGAGACGGATGGTGATTGTTTCCTTCCCGACAGGAATGATCAGCCTGGCATCGGGCGGCAGGTCTCCCTCGAGCAACGGCGCTGCCTCGGGATCATCAGCGACAGCCCTGGCGATCTCTTCGTCGGTCTGGTTGTCGAGCCGCTGGAAATCAGTCCGGCCCTCGGGCAGTTCATCCGTCTCCGGATTGAAGCTGACAGTACGCTTTTCTTTCATGACGGTTCGCTCCACGGGCTGAAATGAGTCGGAACCCCTCGCCCCGCATGGTGTAGACGACGGCGACCAACCGCCCCTGAACTTCCCCCACCGCCTTGAACCGCCTCTCACCGTATCCCTCTTTCGTGACTTCGTATTCCATGTAGGTCCCGAAGAACACCTGGGTGGCATCGATGAAGTCGACTCCATGCTTGGCCAGGTTGGCGTCGGCCTTGTCCGGGTCCCATTCAAAATGCATGGTCAAATGTATGTACGCAACCTCTATATGTCAAGACTTTTGTACGTACGTTATCGTCCGTTCTCAGTCAATCCGTGAGTGAATTGATATAAATGGTGAAATTACAACAGGTTAGGGTATTGGCTCAGGTGAGGTATACAGATTTGTAATACCGTTCCGACGAACGCTATTGTCCCTGTTTCGGCGGTTTGGGTTCGCCAGTTCCCCAAGTTGTTGTCTGGCAAGCGCGCCCGGGAGGACTCGAACCTCCAAGCCCAGGCTTAGAAGGCCGGTCAGCCGTGCGGTTCGGGGATCCGGTACGTGCGCCCCCGCCATTCCACCCGCTTAGCACCGCGCACGATCGACCTGGCTGCAATGTACATCAGGCTCACCACGCCGAGCGGATATAGGAAACCGTACCACGCCGGGATCTTCATCCCGACCGACATTAGCGCCCAGAACAGCACCGAGAGCGCCACGGCCACCGTGCCGCCCATCAGTAATTCCGGCACGTGCCACATCAACCCGACAATCAGCAACGCCGCCGGCGCCAACCAGAAGATCCCCACCAACGAGAAGAACACCGGCAGCAAGGCACGCTGCACGGGATACTCGTGCAGTGATTGCCGGCCGCCGAGGTACATGTTCTTCGACCATCCCTCCACCAGTTGACCTAGGCCCCGGTACATCCTGGTGGCCATCAACTCGGTGGCGAAGGCAAAGAACACTCGGCGGCCGGCGGCGGCGGTCCGCTGTGCCAGCGCCAGATCCTCCGCCACCGCGTCCTTCACGCTCGCGTGGGTGCCCATCGCTTCGTAGGACCGGCGGGGCATCATGATGAACTGGCCGTTGGCGATCATCGAACGGCTCGACTTGGACCGGTTGACGGCGCGCGGATGGTATCGTACGCCGAGCAGGGCCCACACCTGCGGCATGATGACCCGCTCCCAAAAACCCAGGCACAACTGGTGCGGCGCCACCGTGACCAGGTCCGCTTTTTCCGCCCGCAGTGCGCCGACCGCGTGGCCGATCAGCTCGGGGCCGTGGATGGTATCCGCGTCGGTGAACAGCAGGATGTCCGCCTTCGCGACGCGATATCCCTGGTGGCAGGCCCACGGTTTGCCGAACCAGCCCGGGGGAATCTCCTCGCCCTCCACCAGTCGGATCCGCGGGTCCCGCGCCGCGCATTGCCTGACGATCGCGCCCGTCTCATCCGTCGACCGGTCGTCGACCACGATGATCTCCAGCGAATCGTAGGATGACGCCATCACCGATTCGAGCACCGTCCCGATGTTGGCTTGCTCGTTCCGGGCGGGGATGATGACGCTTACCGGTTCTCCCGAGGCTGGGGGAAAGTCGGCCAATCGGGGGGTGCGGCTGCCCAGGCGGATAAGCAAGAAAAAAGGCCCCAACCACAGGGCCGCGATGAGCAGTTCGACGGGAATCATCACCCCGCCGTTACGTCTGTGCCGGTCGGGTGACCGAGGCCAGTTTTTCTTCGATGGCTTCCAGCTGGCGCTCGACGTCGCTCTCGTCGAAGTCTGCTCCGGAGGCGGGAACACCGTTCTGACGGAAGAGCGTGGCCACCAGGGCGTCGGTGTATCCCACGACCGCCACGGCGATGCCTTTGTCGAGAACACTGTTGAGGCGCATCATGATGGCCAGGCCGGCTCGAGCCCGCATGGCCGCCAGCACTGGAGACAGTGTCCGGGTCAGCAGCCCCCGCAGGTACTGCATTTCTTCCACTACCTCGCCGGCGGCCAATCCTCGCGCCGCCGCTACTCGGCCGTAGTGTTCGCACACGTCGAACCACACCGTCTTGGTCTCACGACGGTACGGTCCCACCATTTCAATGATGATGTCGAGGATGAGCTTCAACTCCCGCTCGACAGTCGAACGGGCTATTGTGTTCGAAGACGTGAGACGATCGCCTAGCCACGCGGACCACTGGTCGATCATTGCATCGCGCTGTTCGGCCATCGCCTGTCCGGCCGCGTCCAATGCTGGGTGCGAAGCTCGCAGTTGCGTCTCCCGGTGGAATGTTGAGGGGGGAAAGTTACAGCGGAGGGGCAATGGCGTCAAAAGCAATCCATCCACCGGCACTCAAAGCCGGTAGCCGCATCGGGTTGGTCGCACCGGCCGGACCGATCCTGGAGCGGGACGACATCCGGCGCGCGGTGGAACGGTGCCAAGCCCTTGGCTACCAAGCGGTTGTCGGGGAAAACGCCCACGCCAAGTACGGCTACCTCGCCGGCACCGATCCCCAACGCCTGGCCGATCTCAATAGCGCGCTGACCGATCCGTCGCTCGACGCAATCTGGTGCCTGCGAGGCGGTTACGGAACGCCTCGGCTGTTGCCGCGCGTGGCATACTCCGCCGTGGCCGATCATCCCAAAATCGTCATCGGGTTCTCCGACATTACCGCGCTCCTTCACGCACTGGTCCATCAAGCAGGGATCGTGACGTTCCACGGCCCAGTGGCCAGGGAACCGCTCAGCGCTTTCAGCCATGACGCCATGATGCGGGTCGTTGCCGTCAGTGATGCCGCCGGTGTCCTGCCACCGGCGCCCGCGTCCGACGACACATTGGTCGGGACCGATGGCCGCATCGTGACACTGCGAGGGGGCCGGGCGGAGGGTCCCCTGTTCGGCGGCAACCTGACCCTGATGTGCCATCTCGTCGGGACGCCGTATCTAGCAACACTCGATGGCGCGCTGCTGTTCCTTGAAGAAGTGTCGGAAGATCTCTACGCCGTCGATCGATGCTTGGTGCATCTGCGTAACGCCGGAATTCTCGAGCGTCTGGCCGGGATAATCATCGGCCGCTTCACCGACCTGACCCGGGCAACACCGTCCGGAGCCCTGGGTTTCGAAGAAGTTCTCGAGACCCACCTCGGCGCCTTGGGAATCCCCGTCGCCTTCGGCTTCCCCATCGGCCACGTCGCCGACCAATGGACCTTACCCCTCGGTGTAGTCGCCCGCCTCGACGCCGACGCCGGAACGCTCGAACTCCTAGAACCCGCCGTCAGCTAGCCCCCACGCCCTACGCCCCATGAACCCCGGACCAACATGGCCACCCCTTTCTTAACCAAACACCTCCTCCCCGGTTCCCTGGGCGACCTCCTCGTCGATGTTCGCACCGGCGACCGGTCTTCCCCCCGCCCCGCCGTACTCGTCATTCACGGATTCAAGGGATTCAAGGATTGGGGCATGTTCCCCCCACTGGCCGACCGGCTGGCCAACGCCGGTTTCACCGTGGTCAGCTTCAACTTGTCGGGGAGCGGTGCCGACGACGCCGGCAAGTTTTCCCTCCTGGAGCGGTTCGCCCGCGCCACCTACCGCGACGACCTCGAGGATATCGACCGCATGTTGCGAGCGATCGCGGAAGGTGACTTGGAGTTCCCGTCGCCGACCAGTGTCGGCGTGGTGGGACACTCTCGGGGCGGAGGCGCTGCCGTATTGATAGGCGATGATCCGAGGATCGACGCCCTGGTGACTTGGGCCGGGATCGGCACCATCCGCCGTTGGTCGGACAACGACATGAAACTGTGGCGGGAGCGGGGGGTACTGGAGATTCTCAATGCCCGCACCGGCCAGGTCATGCCGCTGCACGACGAAGCCCGCCGTGAGATCGAGGCCGATGCGGACGGGGCCCTCGACATCGGACGCGCCGCCGCCCGGGTGGCGGCGCCATGGCTCATCATCCATGGCGATCAGGACGAAGCCGTGCCCATCGACGAAGCCCGGCGGCTGGCGGCCGCATCCACCAGCCGGGGGGGGGGGACCGAAACCGAATTCGTCGTTCTCGAGGGAGCCGGCCACACCTTCGGCGCCGCTCACCCGTTCGCCGGTATGACGCCGCATCTCCAGGAAGCCATTGATCAGACGGTCGGTTGGTTCAGCCGGCACCTGGGATGATGGCCGAGCGGAGTTTGGTCCGACCGGAGTTTCTAGACCTGTTGCACGGGCACATGGCCGATGCCGAACCCACGGTGGTAGACGACCCTGCTCTGGCCCAGGCGGCTGTAGCCTTGGTCGTGGCCCCGGATCCCCTCTCGATACTGTTCATCCGCCGGGCCATCAGGGCCGCCGATCCCTGGTCGGGCCAGATGGCCCTCCCCGGAGGACGGGCGTCGGCGGGTGACGCCGATCTCAAGGAAACCGCCATGAGGGAAACCCAGGAAGAGGTGGCCATCGCCCTGGGTGACGGCCGGTACCTCGGTCAACTCGACGACGTCGCTCCCCGTACCCCCGACCTCCCGCCACTCATGGTCCGGCCCTTCGTGTTCGTCCTCCCTCGGCGGGTCAGTCCCCGGCCCTGCTGCCAGGAGGTGGAGGAGGCGCTCTGGCTGCCGGTAGCCGACTTCGTGAGGCCTGGGGTGTACCGGGCAGTATCGCTGACCTTCAAGGGCGCCATCCGGGTCTTTCCGGGATACCGGGTGGGATCCGATACCGTCTGGGGAATGACCGAGAGAATCATCACACCTCTGTTCCGCTCTCTGAACCTTATTCCCTGACCTTCTTTCGCTGTAACTCATTTATTGACAACTGATTGACTAAGGCGGCGAGGGATTTCGCTCACCCGAAATCAAAGAGTGGTGTGCTGTAAATTTGCAATTGGTCATGACGTATAGTAAAATTAGGCAACCCTAAATATGGCAGCCCATGACCGCTCCTACCGCCGATGAACTGACCACGTCCGTCGAGGACTACCTCAAGGCCATCTACGCCATCACCCGGCAGGGCCACCCGGCCTCCACCAGCGACATTGCCGGCTGGCTGGGTCTCTCAGCGCCATCGGTGAGCGGCATGGTCAAGCGCCTGGCAGGGCAGGGGCTGCTGGAGCACCGGCCTTACAAAGGCGTCGAACTGACGGCCAAGGGCCGGCGTGGTGCCCTCACCGTCCTCCGGCGCCACCGGATCATCGAATCGTACCTGGTGGAGCGGCTGGGCTACAGTTGGGACTCGGTCCACCAAGAGGCCGAACGGTTGGAACACGCCGTTTCGGAAGTGCTGATCGAACGCATGGCCGACGCCCTCGGTAACCCCGAGTTCGATCCCCACGGCGATCCGATCCCCCGACCCGATGGCTCCATGGCGGAGGCAACGTCCACCCCCATGCCCGACATCGCCGTGGGCCAGGAAGGAGTGCTGCGTCAGGTTCGCAGCAATGATGCCGAGCAGCTCCGGTTCATTGCCTCCGTGGGTCTCAAACCGGGCGCGGTCTTCACCGTCCTCGGTCAGCAGCCGTTCCACGGTCCGACCACCATTCGTCTGGGCGATACCGAACAGGTGATCGGCCATCAGATCGCTTCTCTCCTTTGGTGCGAAGTGCCCGGGGAGCAAGGATGACCGTGCGATTCGTTCTGACGGCCTTCTCGGCGGTCTTGATGCTGGCAGCGTGCGGTGAAATCGGAACCGAGGCACCGGCTGATGGAGAGACGTTGGATGCACCGCTCCCCGGACTGACGCCCGAGGAGCTCGCCGCCTTCCTGAAGGGCGACGAACAGTTCGGCTTCGCCTTCTCACCAGTGCTTGGTCTGGGGCCCATTTTCAACAACGTTTCCTGCGCCTCGTGCCACAGCGGCGACGGCCGCGGCCGGCCTGAGAACGCTCTGACCCGGTTCAGCCGCAGCGCCACCGATCCGGCGCTCGACATCGGCGGCCCCCAACTACAGGACAAGGCGCTTCCGGGCGCCACGCCCGAGACGCTGCTCGCCGGCGTGCTGACCTCGTTGCGCCTGCCGCCGCCGGTGTTCGGCACCGGCTTGATAGGGGCCATTCCCGCGGCCAGCATCCTGGCCAACGCCGATCCCAACGATCAGGACGGCGACGGCATCTCCGGCAGGGCCAACATGGTGGTGCCGGCGGCGTTCGTGCCGCTCGACGAACCCGGCGGCGGTTCGGGGCCGCAGTTGGGACGGTTCAGCCGCAAGGCTCAGGTAACCAGCCTGCTGCAACAGATCACCGAGGCGTATCACCAGGACATGGGCGTTACTTCCGACTTTCTCCCGGTGGAGAACGTAAATCCCCAAGTCGGCACTCCCACCGAAACCGCCGACCTGGCAGTGGACCCCGAACTCCCCCTGGCCGACTTGCGAGCCGTGGTCCACTACGTCCGGCTGCTGGCCCCGCCGGCACCGGGGCAGGACACGCCGCAGAGGCAACTGGGCGAGGATCTATTCGCTCAAATCGGCTGCGCCCGATGCCATATCCCCGTCATGCAAACCGGCTCGAACATCATCCAAGCCCTGGCTTTCAAACCGGTACCGCTGTACTCCGATCTGCTGCTCCACGACATGGGAGACGCCCTGGCCGACAACCGGCCCGATGGCCAGGCAACCGGTCGGGAATGGAAGACAACACCGTTGTGGGGGTTGCGCCTGATACGGCAGTTTCTCAACGGCCAGGCGTTCCTGCTTCACGACGGAAGTGCTGGCTCCGTGGAGGAGGCCATAATCAGGCACGGTGGCGAGGCCCAAGTTGCCCGGGACGCCTTCGTGAATCTTTCCGCGGACGACCGGGCCGCCCTGCTCGATTTCGTAGAGTCGCGATGAACCGTCGGGCCTTCGTCGAAGTGTCTCTCACGGCGCTCGGCTCCGCCGCGATCGGTGGCTGCGCGTCGCTCCAAACCGTGCCCGTGACTCCCGAACGCGGCCGGGCGCGGATCGTGGTGCGCAACCATCCATCGCTCGATCGGCAGGGCGGATCACTCAAGGTGCTTCCCGACGGATGGACCGTCCCGCTTTATGTCCTGGCCGTCCCGGGGGGCTACGTGGTGGTCAGCCCTATCTGTACCCATCAGGGGTGCACCGTCGGCATCGAAGGCAGCCACTTGGTGTGTCCCTGTCACGGCTCGACCTACACGCGGGACGGGGCCGTTGTCCGGGGCCCCGCCGAGGAACCGTTGAGGCGGTTTCCGTCGACTCTCCACGGTGACGGTGTGCTGGAGATCGATCTGGCGGGTGCGGTGTGAGCGGCGTTTCCCGGATAGTCGCGACCGGCTTCGTCTTCCTCGGTGGTTGGGCAACGACCCTCCAGTCGCAGGAGGACACCACCGAAGTAGACCGGCCCATGGTACGGGGCGACATGTACGACAAGCCATACTTGGCGCAGCTGGCCGGCCGGACCGCCGTGGGCGGCTACGTCGAGTTTCACGCCCGGTACGCCAGGGTGGATGGCGTCAAGGAAGAGTTCACCTTTCTGGCCAAACGCTTCAACCTGTTCTTCGCCAGCCAGATAAGCGACTTCATCCGCTTTGCCGCGGAACTGGAGTTCGAAGACGCCGCCGAAGAGATCAACCTCGAGTTCGCCGCCGTCGATTTTCTGATCGCTCGCGCGCTCGCCTTCCGGGCCGGGGTGATCCTCGTGCCACTCGGTAAATTCAATCTGTCGCACGACAGCCCTTTGAACGAGTTCACCGACCGGCCGCTGGTGTCGACGCGGGTATTCGGCGTTACCGTGTGGGAGCCGGGGATCGGGGCGCTCGGCATTTTCCCGGTAGGGTCGGCGGGACGGATCACCTATCAGATCTATGCGGTCAATGGATTCGACGACGGTCTCATCACCGAATCCGACGGCACCCGAATCCCCGAAGGCCGTCGCAACTTCGAGGACAACAACAACTCTCCATCGCTCGTCGGCCGAGTGGCGTGGAGTCCCCGCATCGGCATCGAGTTGGGGGCCTCGTTACACACGGGTCCCTACAACGTGTTCCAGCAGGACGGGCAGGAGATAGATCAGAAGCGCAACCTGACCATCTGGGTGGTCGACTTCGAGGCCGACTTCCGGGGTATCAGATGGGAGGGTGAAGGCGGGCAGGCCAATATCGATGTGCCCGCTAGCCTCCTGGGGATCTACGCCGAGCGGCAACAGGGCTTCTATTTCCAGGGCATGTGGGACTTCGGGCGCCAGTGGATTCGCACCATGCCCAAGTCGTTCTTCTCCGCGGGCGCCCGGGTGGACGTCCTCGATCTCGATGCCGATATCTCGGGAGACAACGTCAAGCAGATCTCGCTGGGGTTCAATTTCCGCCCCACGGGCGAGACCGTCTTCAAATTCAACTACGTTCGCGGTCGGGCCAGGGACCGGTTCAACAACCCCAGTGACTTCGCGGATTTCTTGTTTTCAGTCGCCACCTATTTCTAGTCCGGATCCCATGACTGACCCAGCCCTCAATCTGATCGTCTTCGCACTCATCGTCGCAGTACTGGCAATCCTCTTCTGGCCCAAACGCGGACTGGTCGCCCTGGTCGCCGGTCATCTCCGTGTGACCGACCGCGTGCGCATGGAAGACGCCCTCAAACACTTGTACAAGGCCCAGAGCTCCGGCCGAATCGGCTCCCTCGAAAGCCTCGCGGGCGCTCTCGGCGTCCCCCGCTCAAAGGCCGTGCGGTTGGTGGCCAAGCTCGAATCTTCCGGCTTGATGCAGACCACCGACCGGGGCCTGTTGCTGAGTGCCGACGGACGGGCGTACGCCCTGCGGATCGTGCGGTCGCATCGGTTGTGGGAGCGATTCCTGGCCGACCGGACCGGCTTGACCCCGGTCGAGTGGCACGAGGAAGCCGAGCGCCAGGAACACACGCTGAGCCCCGAGCAGGCCGAGGATCTCTCCGCCCGGATGGGACACCCGCGCTACGATCCGCACGGCGATCCGATACCCACCGACCGGTTGGAGTTGCCCCCCGCAGCCGGCGTTGCCCTGACGGCGCTGGTGCCGGGCCAAGCCGGCCGGATCATTCACCTAGAGGACGAACCGCGGGAAATTTACCAGCACCTCGTCGACCAAGGCCTGGCGCCCAACATGGAAATCCTCGTCCTCAACACCGGGCCCGATCGCATCAGCTTTCGCGGCGAGGGGCGGGACCACGACCTGGAACCCATCGAGGCGGCCAACATCACCGTAGTGCTACTCGCCGTGCCCGATCCAGCCGCGGTGGACACGGTACAGCACACTTTGGCCGAAGCCGAACCGGGCCAGTCGGTGACGGTCGTGGGCATATCCCCCGTGTGCCAGGGTCGGCAGCGCCGTCGCCTTCTCGACCTCGGCGTCGTGGTCGGCACCACCATTCAAGCCGAGTTCCGGAGCGCAACCGGTGACCCGGTGGCCTATCGCATTCGAGGTGCGCTGATCGCCCTCCGCAGGCAGCAGGCCGAGTGGATCCTGGTGGAGCCGGCGGCTGCGGCAAGTGAGGGCGCCGCGTGACCAAAATCATGCCCGCTCCCTGCCATGGTTAGATCGGAAGAGCGTCGTGTAGGGAAAGAGTGTAGATCTCGGTGGTCGCCGTATCATTAAAAAAAAAAACGAAAAGAAAAGAAAAAAAAAAAGAAGAAAAATGACACACAACAGTGACGTACGATACAGTGG
>CAJVYZ010000023.1 GCA_913009915.1 uncultured Gemmatimonadota bacterium
CACGCGTTGGGGCCGAGATGCCATGAACGGAGAGGCTGGCCTCCGATCCCTGCACCTCCATGTGGGCAGGGGTCGGAGGTTGCCCACTGGCTGACTGTTCCCAATCAAGTGGAACCCACATCCCATCGTCGTGCCAGGATGTTATGGATCGGTACGAACACCAGTCCCCCATACACCCCGTACAGGAACGATTCGACGAGACCGATCAGGAAACCGCCCACGGTCAGCCATTTGAATCCTGGCAGCGCGATCTCCAGACCACTCGCCATGTGAAGGGACTCCGGTACGATCAACCCGTAGAGCACACAGACCACGAAGGTCACTGCACCAAAAATGCCAAGAGACCAAGTGACCGTCTTAATGTTCAGCATGGGAACGCTCCTCTCTTTGGACAGAGTCATGCTGGTCAGAGTCATGCTCGTCGTGTCCCCGATGGTGCATACAGGACCCCATCCCCGAGCCATGACCACGATTGCTACCTCGACTGCCGTGACCGCCGTGCATCTTGCTGTGCATCCAGAAGAACACCAATGCGATCACGATCCAAAACCAGTTCTCGACCAGGAAATTCATGTCGACCTCCCGGGCCATCTGGGCCGTCCCTCCCGCGTGCCCGCTGATCTAGCGAGCTGTTGACTGGCAGGGTCGTATCCATGGGCCACCGCCTTACCACAATCGCAAGCTAGAGACCGCTGTGGACCAGTACCTCCAAGCAAAGGCCGTTCAAGCAGTTAGCGACCGGTTCAGCGATAACACTTCTCGTTTGCGTGCGGGGCAGGCGCCCCGCGATGCGGGGCATCTCCCCCAATGGGTTTACAGTATGACTGGGGTCATGAAGAACGCAAATCTCCAGTGCGCCGGCGGATACCGGGTTCCATGCCCCGGCATGGCTCGTGCGATCCGTGGGACTACCGAATGGAGGAAACCAGCATGGACGGTTGTGTCTGCACTACTAGCGGAGAATTGGGGATCGCCTTGTCGGGAGGTGGGGCGAGGGCCTTGGCCCAACTGGGGGTCCTCAAGGTATTGGATCGACACGGGATTCCTCTGTCGTATGTCGCTGGTACCAGTGCCGGCGCGGTCATCGGCGCTGTGTACGTCACCTCCGAAAACGCCCTGGAAGCCGAAGAACGGATCCTGGACCACCTCCATAGCCAAGGCACCGGCTTCAACACCGAAACCTTTGCCCGGCTCGCCGGAAATGAATCAGGTTCGGTTGGTGCCCTGCTCGACATCGGGCGGGGCCTGTGGCGCGCGGTACGGCAGGAGGCGCTGGTGGGCGGTGAAGAGATGCGGGCTTCGTTGCACGGTCTGCTGGGAGACGCCACTTTCGAGGCAGGCCGCATTCCGTTCGCCACTACCGCCCTGGATTTGGTCTCGGGCCGTCGCATGATATTTGCCGCCGGCCCTCTGGTTGAGGCCGTGTATGCTTCATCGGCGATTCCCGGGTTGTTCGAACCCATCGAACTCTACGACCATGTCCTGGTGGATGGGGGATGGGCCGAACCTGTTCCGGTCAACACCTGCCACCATATGGGCGCCATCCACATCATCGCCGTCGACGTGCCCGCCGGACGAGCACCGATGGGGGGCAAGGGAGGCATCGCCACCGCATTCAGAGCCGACGCCCTGACACGGGACCTGCTCGAGGAGAACCAGCTTCGCGAGGCGGATTTCGTGTTGCGACCGCAGGTTACCGTAGCTCACTTCGCAGACTTCAGTGACGCGGCAGGATTGATTGAGGCAGGTGAGCGATCGGCGGAGGCCTCCATCGACGCCATCGAGGCCGTCATCGAACGACACCAGTCCCTGTTCATTCGAGCCCGCGGATAGGTCCGGCAGGGGCGAGACGACCTCGCGTTCTCCACCCCGGCACACAGCCACCTATCCCGGAGGGAATCAGCGGCCTTCTTGCCGATCGGTGCCCCCGGCCGGGGGATATCCCCCGTCGCGCGCGCCAACAGACCCAAATCGCCTTCGGTCGAACCGAGGGAACGGCCTCCTAACAACCAGCCATCCTTGATGTTGCCTGATCATTTCACAACGGCCTTGGACTTGCCTCTTTTCGTCGGCACGGTCGAATCGACGTGGCATGAGGCCCCGCCGAGGTTCTGCGAACCGCGTTCGATCATCACATACGTACCGGAGAGGTGCGCCATGAGAAAGCAACTGCTAACGCTGTTGGCCTTGACTGCCATCACGGCCCAGGGGGGCGGCCCAGCAACCTGGCCAAGACATGCAGCCAAGCGCCGGAATGGTGGGCGGGATGTCGGGGTGTTCGTCGGAAATGGGTGGGGAAGGCATGGGGATGATGGGAAGTGGAATGATGATGGGCAGCATGGGTGAAGGAAGCGGCATGATGGCAATGCCTGGGCATGACGTCATGCAGCGGGCGATGCTATTGGCGCCTGGCCGAATCCTCGAGAACGGCAAAGCGTTGGAGCTGACGCCGGATCAAGTCGAACAGATCGAAGCTCTCGCCGAGAACGATGCGGATGGCCGTGCGGCCTCCATGGAGTTGGCGATGGCGGCTCAGCAAGAGTTGAAGGACCTGTTTGACGCGGATCCACCCGACACCGCCGCGGTGCGTGCGGCGGCCGAAAAGGCGATGACGATGCATGCGGGAATGCACGCCCAGCGTATTGCCGCGGCGGCGGCCATCCGTTCCATTCTCTCTCCCGCACAGTTGGAGCAGGTCAAGCTCGTGCGCGGTTGTGCGATGGGGAACAAGGGATCGGGTATGACCATGCCGCGCGGAGAAGCAACGCCAAAGGACGCGCACCAACAACATCACCCGCCCGACTCTGGTGATGGGTCGTAGCATGAGACCGGCATGGGATTTTCTGGTCGTTGGCGCCGGCCCCGCTGGAAGCTGGATCGCGGAGCGATTCGCCAAACGGGGGGCGGACGTCTTGCTGTTCGACCCGAAGGCTCCATGGGAAAAGCCTTGTGGTGGCGGCCTCACGGCCGCCGCCCTTCGCCACACACCCGAATTACTAGAACTCGAAGACGAGTCCACGGAGATCGAGGAGCTCCTGGTTGTCGCGCCGGGTGGCGCCAGCGTAGTCATCCCCCTGCGCAAACCCTATCGTGTAGTCAGTCGATTGACGCTGTCGGGTTGGGGGTTGGAGCGGGCGCAGGCCGCCGGCGTTCGACTCCTCCGCCGCGCGGTACGATCAGCACACTTCGATCATGCTTGCTGGCAGGTGACGGATTCCTCGGGTGTTGCCCATCGGGGGCGGTGGCTGGTCTGCGCTGATGGCGCCACCAGCCCGCTACGGAGGCAATTGGCACCCGACCTCAGGCCGGAGTTGGCTCCCACCCGGGTCATGTACCCGTCTTCCGGCGCGCCGCCGGGAAGAGCGGTCTTCCTGTTCTTGCCGGCCGCAAAAGGGTATTTGTGGGATTTCCCCCGACCGGGACATCACTCGACCGGTATCGGCGTCGCCCCGGGTACGTTCGCCAAAGGCGACCTCGACGGCGCCGTACTGCAATACAGCCTGGCGGAGGGCGGTGACAACGGGTCGGCGGCGGCGCCACGAGGCGCAGTAATCGCCACTTCCGCCTGGAAATCGGGTCGGTTCAGTGACCTGGCAGGGTCCAACTATGTAATCTTGGGCGATGCCGCCGGACTGGCGAACCCAGCCACCGGTGAGGGAATCGATTATGCGTTTCGCTCGGCGACTCTGGCGGCGGATGTGTTCCACGAAGCCACTGGTTTCAAGGGGTTTCCCCGGGCTGCTCGAAAAACGTTCGCCGCTGAGATGCGCCGCGCGCGACTGGTCCGGCGCTGGCTGTACCGACCCGGGTTCGCCGACTGGCTCATTACCCGGTCCCGTCATTCCCCCAGAGCCGCGCTGTTGCTGATGTCGCTCTCGGATGCAATCAACGAGCACGGCTCACTCGTCAGCGCCTTTGCCAGGGCCCTGTTCGCCGGGCCACCCGATCTCCAGACCGCCCAGACGGTCTGCCAGTGCCCCGACGGCGTCGAGGGTGTTGCCCCGGCCGAGGAGCTGGATGTGGCGGCGATCACTGGCAGGTCAGCTCTCCACTAGGCGCCTCAACCGGGGGGTACCTCCAGGATCATGGAGAAAGCCGCTCCCGCGTCCCCCAGCCCCACCCACCATCGGAGTACAGAACACCTCCAGGGGCAAGTGCTCTCCGAGCCAGAGTTGGCGGCCAAGGCCGGCAATCCAACTCTGGCTCATGACGATCAGATTCTCTACCCGCGCTATCGCGTGGCGTATTCCCACACGGCGGGGGAATCGCTGAAGGCGTACACCGTATAGGGTTGCGGAGTCCCTTGTTCCATGCCAGGCGACCCAATCGGCATACCAGGCACGCCGATCCCCTGGGCATCTCCTCGATCAGTGAGCATTTGATCGATCAAATCGGCCGGCACGTGACCTTCGACGACCAATCCGTCGACAATCCCGGTGTGACAGGAAATGAGTTCAGAAGGAACTCCGTATTGCCGCTTGACCACAGCCATCCGTGCCTCGTTGCGGACCTCGACATCGAAGCCATTACGCTGGAGATGCTCAATCCAGGCGGTACAGCAGCCGCATTGCGGGCTCTTGTATACCGTCATGGTCCTGGTGGCAGCGGCAGCCGACGGAACCCCGATGAAACCGCCGACGACGCCGGCGACGAGAGCCGATCCTACGACGACAGAAATGACTATTCTCCTGGACATCGCGATCTCCCGGTTCAGAATGAAGGGCAAACTCTCATGGGGTTGCCGACGTTTCGGAGTACCAAAGCGCTCTACCCCACCCCATGAAGAGGAACCATTGCATGCCCCGTACCGGGTACTGGATACCGGAAAACCCTTGAGCTAATGGCGTTCGTCCCAGGTCCGCGGGATGAACGTCGGGGGTGACCGGTCTCTTCACCCGTGAAGCGGGGCATGTGCCCCACCGCCGAATGCAAACCGGACTGGGTGGTGACACCCGCTCAGACGCTGACCCGCCTTAACCGCAGCGCATTCAGGATCACCGATACCGAACTGAAACTCATGGCGGCCGCGGCGATGATAGGGCTGAGCAGAATGCCGAACACGGGGTACAGGATACCGGCGGCAACCGGCACGCCCAGGCTGTTGTAGACAAAAGCAAAGAACAGGTTTTGCCGAATGTTGCGCATGGTTGCGCGACTCAGCCGACGCGCCCGAACGATGCCACGGAGGTCACCTTTGACCAACGTGATCCCGGCACTCTCCATGGCTACGTCCGTGCCGGTTCCCATGGCGATACCGACCTGAGCCTGGGCCAGAGCGGGGGCATCGTTGATGCCGTCTCCCGCCATCGCCACCACCCGACCCTCTGCCTGGAGCCGCTTGACCACTTCGGCCTTTTCGTCTGGGAGCACCTCGGCCGCGACATCGTCGATGCCTAGCTTCCTGGCCACCGCTTCGGCGGTCGTCTTGCTGTCGCCCGTCAGCATGACGATTCGAACCCCCTCGGCGTGCAGGCGCTCGATGGCCTGCGGGGTCGTCTCTTTGATCGGGTCGGCAACACCCAGGAGACCCGCAAACTGTTGGTCGACCGCCACGAACATCACGGTCTGACCTTCGCCTCGCAGTTCTTCACTCCTCGCCATCAGTTCCCTCGTGTCGATCCCAAGATCCGCCATGAGGAGGGCATTGCCGAGCGCGACCGAACGGCCGCCGACCGTACCGACGACCCCCTTGCCGGTCACGGACTCGAAGTCGTCTGAGTTCTCGAGCGAGAGCGTCCGCTCACTGGCGCCCTCGACAATGGCCGCGGCGAGGGGATGCTCGCTGCCCTTCTCCAGACTGGCGGCCAAGTGGAGGAATTCATTCTCGGACCGTCCCTGGGTCGCTAGCACCGTGACCAGCTTCGGCTTCCCGAGAGTCAGCGTGCCGGTCTTGTCCACCACCAGCGTGTTCACCTTCCGCAGCACCTCGATGGTCTCGGCGTTCTTGAACAGGACGCCCATGGTCGCTCCCTTGCCGGTGGCGACCATGATCGACATGGGAGTGGCCAGCCCCAGGGCACACGGGCAGGCGATGATCAGGACCGCCACGGCGTTGACGAGGCCGTAGGCCATGGCCGGCGCAGGACCCCACGTCGACCAGACGAAGAACGTGATGACGGATATGACCACGACCACAGGTACGAAGTAGCCGGCTACGACGTCGGCGAGTTTTTGAATGGGTGCCCTGGAACGCTGAGCCTCGGCGACCATGCGCACAATCTGAGCAAGTAGTGTCTCTGCCCCGACCCGCTCGGCCTCCATGATGAGAGACCCGGTGCCATTGATCGTGGCGCCAATGAGCCGGTCTCCCGGTGCCTTGGCAACCGGGATTGGCTCACCGGTGATCATTGCCTCATCCACCGAACTCGAGCCATCGACCACGCTGCCATCGACGGGCACCTTCTCGCCGGGACGGACACGGAGCCGGTCACCCACGTGCACCTGGTCCAGGGGCACATCGGTCTCCTCGCCGTTGTCGTCGATGCGCCGAGCCGTCTTCGGAGCCAGCCCAAGGAGCAGCTTGATGGCTGCCCCCGTCTGGCTCCGGGCTCTGAGTTCCATCACCTGGCCCAGAAGCACCAACGTGGTGATCACTGCTGCCGCCTCGAAGTACACCTCGACTCGACCGAATTCGTCCCTGAACGAACCCGGGAAAATGCCTGGGGCCACCCGGGCAATGAAGCTGTAGACGTAGGCCACCCCAACGCCCAGACCGATGAGCGTAAACATGTTGAGGTTTCGGCTGACGACGGATTGCCATCCACGCACGAAGAAGGGCCAGCCGCCCCACAGCACGACGGGTGTCGCAAGAATCAACTCCAGCCATACCCATAGTTCCCGGGGCGCAAAGCGGGTCAGCGGACTGCCGCCGGGCAAGTATTCCAGCATCGCGATAGTCAGCACCGGAATGGAGAGAACGACACCAACCCAGAAACGCCGTGTCATATAGTCCAGCTCCGGGTTCTCCTCCTCGTCCGCCGTTAACACCCGTGGCTCCAGCGCCATGCCACAGATGGGGCAGGCGCCAGGCTCGTCACGCACGATCTCAGGGTGCATGGGACACACGTACTCCGTCTTGCCCGGAGCAATGAGGGACAACTCCGCCTCGAGGGCCATACCGCACTTGGGACAGGCTCCCGGGTGATCCTGGTGAACCTCTGGATCCATCGGGCAATAATACTTCGCGCCTTCCGCCGGAACAGCCGCTTCTTCGGCGGGGCTGGGGGACAGGTACTGCTCTGGAGATGCTCTGAACTTCGTCCGGCAGGATTCACTACAGAAAACGTAGGTTTCTTGGTCATGAACCTCACGGATGGGTCCGTCGCTTGCCACATCCATGCTACAGACGGGATCCTTGACCGTGACTGGCGATGTATCCGAAACAGCACCGTCCCCATGATCGGCGTGATGTTTGTCGGGGCCCATAGCTTTCTCCTACTTCCCGCACGTTCATTGTGATCGAAACGCTGAGAACCACCATCGGAACACACCCTGACGTGGCTCCTTCGCAGCGGCGAGTGGTCGCCCGCCGGCACACGACGGATAACTGGCTATCGCACAGAAGGTACCCACCGGCTGGATCGAGACAACCCCGCCCTAATCGGCCTTTCTAGCCTTCCACCGGGCGGACGTTGCGTGGACGGCGGGCCTTCTCACGTGAGCAGTGGTGGAAATGCCCCAATCGCACTATCCCAGCGGGTATCGTCGTTCCAGGTGCTCCGACCCTACGAAGACAGCATCGAGGCCATGTTGGAGGAGAGACGATGAGAGGGTCCACAGCACGACCAGGAGTCGATGTACCGCCGGGCTGTTCTCCCCGTGCCGGAGCTGGTCCGCCAAGGCGGTCGCCGTCCGGCTAGTCGGGGGATCTGCCCCAATTCGCCGGGGCAAATGGGGCGGTAATGACCAACCGCTCAACCAGCGCTGCACATCCAAGTCATTGCCTCCCAGTATGATACACTATCGGCGGCAGTCGGCCCTCGCTTTGCTACCTCGTGAAAGGGCACCCAGCCGGAGGACATCAATGGCAAACCGAACGACTCTGAACCAAGGCAAGATGGTAGGGCACGGCCGGGGGGCTGTCCCGCAACGCATCGAACTCTCGGCGACCGGACTAAGGGCAGATTCGGCTCCGCGGCTGGCGGCCCGCCTCCAGGAGCTCATCGGCGTGAGGCAGGTGGCCGTCAACCTGATCAGCGAGCGGATCGTGGCGGAGTTCGACCCCGACGTGATCGCGGCAGAGGATCTCGTGAACACACTGGAAGCTGACGCAGGTGTGGAGCTTAGCCGGACGCTGGCGCGCTGGCACCTGCCAGTCGACAGCCTGGCGTGTACCAGTTGCTCCTATAGTATCGAACTCGCGGTAGAGGCGGTTGCAGGGGTGCATGGGGCAACGATGAACGTAGCGACCAACAGCCTGACCGTTGAGTACACACCGCGAGATACCGATCTCACTGAGGTCCGGGAGGCGGTCGAAGCTGGTTGCGCATAACCCAGCGAGATGGACCATAAGCATGACAGGTGCGTAACCGATGTGGAGCTGGAGTGGATGGGGAATAGTGCTTGCCCTGTGTTTTGCGGTTGTGAGCGTTGCTTTGTTGGACTGGCTCCTCATGCGACTGCAGAAGTCGTCCGGCACGGATCCTTCGTTGTTGTGGTGGGCCGTCACGTCCCGGGGGAGGTCCGATGACGACGACGCCACTTCGGGGAAACGGCTCTATCCCAAGTACGCCTCCGGGGATCGGAACGACACGAAGATTGACGACGCCGGTACCTAGTCGAAAGAACGCCCTCTAAGGCCGGCCGCGTCGACATGCCGATCACACTTGCGTTCTGAGAGCAGGAGCGGCGAGTGACTCATTGCCACGGACTATCCACGACGCCCGGAACCATCCGGGAACAAACCGATTTGGCCGACGTGCCCAAAGTGGCGATGGGGGCAGCCCTCGTGTTCATCATCGCTGGAGGCCTGTCGCCGGCATTCATGGGGTTTGCCGGCCTGGTGGCGCCCACATGAACGTCATCGTCACTGTCCTGATCACGGCTGCGGCCTTTGTCGTCCTTGGGATCGCATGGTATGGACTACAACGCTCGGTTGGTTGCGGCCACTGTGAGGAAGACCCTAGGCCGGAGTGCGCAGATTGTCCGTTGGTCGGCGGCAATGTGCGAGATGGAGAGGAGTGATCAACTTACCGTAGCGGGCTCTGATGGGCTTCACGCCCTGGTTCGACGCGAGCACACTCCCCTCGTCATCACACAGCGTGTGTTAGAAACCGCGTAGCTCGATGGCGCGCAGCACGGCGGCAACCGCCTGATCGTAGGCGGCGGTACGCATACTCGTGCCGGCCCGAGCAGCACCTCCGGCCACTCGCTCGTAGGCGTTTCGCAGACAGTCCTCAAGTCTCGTCAACGCCAACGCACGCGGCCAGGGGAATTCCTGGATGTTCTGGGCCCACTCGAAATACGAGACGATCACGCCTCCGGCGTTGGCGAGGATATCGGGAACGACGAGGACACCCCGGTCGTGGAGCGCATCATCGGCCATGTGCGTGACCGGCATGTTTGCCGCCTCTACCACGATATCCGCTCTTACACTGCCCTCGTTGTCGCAGTTGATGACACCGTCCAACGCCGCGGGAATCAAGATGTCGCACGGCAGTGCCAGGAGTTCGTCGTTGGTCAAGGCATCGGTTCCCGCCAGGCCCTCGAGTCGCCCTGCATCGCTAACATGGGTAACTGCCTCTTGAACGTCGATGCCGGCATCGCAGGTGACTCCACCGTATACATCTGAGACGGCAATGACCTTCGCTCCAAGTTCCGCGAGGCGAAGTGCCGTGTATGATCCCACGTTGCCGAACCCCTGGATGACTACGCGCGCCCCCTCGAGAGCCATCGACCTGCTCTCGCACACGAGCATCGTGATGAAGGCTGCGCCATATCCAGTTGCCTCGAGCCGCCCCGCCGCGCCGCCCAGTTCGAGGGGCTTTCCGGTCACGATCCCCGGCGTGTAGCCGTGCGTCTTGCTGTACTCCTCGAAGATCCACGCCATCACCTGCGGATTCGTATTGACGTCCGGCGCCGGTACGTCCTCGTGCACGCCGATCAGTATCCCCAGCTTTTGGGTAAATCGCTTGGTGAGCGTCTCCAGTTCGCTCAGCGTGAGTTCGGACGGATCGACGGCGATGCCGCCCTTCGCACCGCCGAACGGAATGTTCGCCAGGGCGGTCTTCCAGGTCATCAGCTGCGCCAGCGCGCGCATCTCCTCCAGATTAACCTCGGGGTGATATCTCAAGCCGCCCTTGAAAGGACCGCGTGCGTGGTTGTGCTGTACCCGATAGGCGGTGAACGTGCACAGCGCCTCGCCCTCCTCCGCCGTGACGTGCAGGGGGATCTGCATCGTCACCTCGCGGAAGGGGTGGACAAGGAATTGGCGTTGAGCGTCATCCAGCCCCAGCCGTTCGAACGTCCGTGCGAGGAAGTGATCCTGGTTGTCCCGGCAGTGGCACTGCTGGCCGACGACGGGTACTCTCGTGAGGGTCACGGCGCGTGCTCCGTCCAGCCAAGGGTGTCGCTGAGCTTTGCCTCGATCGTGTCAACGATTCGCGCGGTTCTCTTGCTCGGGAGCCCGGCATCGTTCAGGACATGGCGGATGGACGGGGCAAGTTCGCGAAACTCATACCGGACCGCGGCAACGTCCAAGCCCAAGGTGCCAAGTGCTGTGAGCTCCCACCAGATGAGTTGCTGGATCAACTTGCTCCGTACTGGGCTCTCCGGGGTGAGAGCATAGAGCAACAGCCCTCTGATCACGGCCCGGGACTGCTCGCGCGTGTAGCAGCTGTAGCCAAGCCGGCGGCGCCACTCGTTTCTGACGAGCGTCTCGAATTCATTGAGCGAGAGCGGGCCCAACTCGGGGTCGAGCTGACGCTCGATGCCCGTGTCGCCTCCGCAGAGGGGACACGAGACCGCCACCGAGTCGAACCCACTCCACTCCCCAGGTCCGCCGACCGCCGCCGATGCCATGACATCGTGCCGCGGCCCTGAAGGTCGATCCGCCGGCTGGCTCACCTTGCGGTCTTCGCCTTCAGGTAGCGCTCAGGGTCCTCCTCAAAGTGCCTCTTGCACACCTCGGTACAGAAGTAGTACGTCTTTCCCTGATACTCCGCCTTACCTGCGGCCTTCTCGATCCTGAACTGCATTCCGCATACTGGATCCGTGGTCGGCATGATAGCCTCCTCGTATCGGTGTTGGCCTGCGCCAACGGTGGACAATCTCAGACCTGTGTATATGCCTTCAGCAGGTAGCAGACCAAATTGTCCTGGCGCCGTAACCGCCAAGGGACAAACAGTTTATACGGTCGAGGATCCCGCGTCGGCCCTGCGGGTCTGGGCGATGTCGCCGGGTACACTGGGCAAATCACCCACTCGATGACGCCAACGAGTGGTTAGTGAGACTGCCCGCTTCGGTCTCGCGGCCGTCACGCCGGTAGGGGCTTGGTGCATTGGCCTAAAGCAAGGAACTGAACGGAGGCGTGTCACCGGCAGGCTTCGTAGTCTTGACTAGGCGTGGCACGTACCGCTGTATTCCTTGTCGAGAGTCGCGGCGAAGTTGGTAGGCACCTGCTCGCCTGGAGAACGGTTTCAGAACCGCCGGGATATCCAAGACCCGAGAGGTGAGGTATGACCGAACGGCGGATGGCGATGGTTGATGGTAACGAGGCCACGGCCTCGGTAGCGCACCGTACCAACGACGTGATCGCAATCTACCCGATCACTCCGGCTTCCCCGATGGGGGAACTGGCTGATTCCTGGTCAGTGGAGGGGCGGCAGAACATCTGGGGACGAGTCCCCCAGGTAACCCAAATGCAGTCCGAGGGTGGGGCGGCTGGTGCCGTGCACGGCGCCCTCCAAGCTGGTGCACTGACGACCACTTTTACAGCCTCGCAGGGACTGTTGTTGATGATCCCCAATCTCTACAAGATCGCCGGTGAGCTGACCGCGTTCTGTATGCACGTGGCGGCTCGCAGCGTGGCCAGCCACGCCCTCTCGATCTTCGGGGATCACTCGGATGTCATGGCGGCACGCCAGACCGGCTTTGCCTTGCTGGCGTCCGGATCGGTGCAGGAAGCCCACGATTTCGCCTGTATTGGACAGGCGGTAACACTCGAGTCACGGGTACCGTTCATCCATTTCTTCGACGGTTTCCGGACGTCGCATGAGATTGCAAAGATCGAGATGCTTACGGACCAGGATCTTCGTTTCATGATTGACGAGTG
>CAJVYZ010000024.1 GCA_913009915.1 uncultured Gemmatimonadota bacterium
GGATACTCGTGATGTGCGACGACAGGTGACGACAGTCTCACTGTGTGAGTCACGGCATTTCACGCAACCGGACTGCCGGTATCCTGCCCTGCAACACGGCTTGTATTATTTTTCTATTTTTTTTTTTTTTAATGATACGGCGACCACCGAGATCTACACTCTTTCCCTACACGACGCTCTTCCGATCTTCGGTGAACTCGGGGTAGTTGATGACCGCCACTACGATCCGATGATGGATCGGGTCGACCTCCAGCACCTTCACTTCGAGTGGCTGCCCCTCGATAACCGCTTCGCTGGGGTCCGTGGCGTCCTCCAGGCCCAGCTGGGACATCGGCGCGAATCCTTCGAGGTCGTTGCCGATGTCGATGACGATGCCCTTGTCCATGAGGCGCACGGCGTGGCCCTTGAGCTCGGTGCCGATGGGGAGGGTTTCCCCGATCTTGAGCCAGGGATCTTCCTCGGCCTGCTTGAGGCCCAGGGAAATCCGCTTGTTGTCGCCGTCGATGTTGAGGATCACCACCTCGACTTCGTCGCCTTTGGTGATCACTTCCGACGGATGCTGCACCCGCTTGGTCCAGGACATGTCGGAGATGTGGATCAAGCCGTCGATACCGGCCTCAATTTCGACGAAGGCGCCGAAGCTGGTCAGGTTGCGAACGTTGCCCGTGATGCGCGTGCCCACCGGGTACTTGAGGGGCAACACCATCCACGGATCCTGCTCGGTCTGCTTCATCCCCAGGGAGATCTTCTCCTCGCTCTCGTCCACCTTGAGCACCACCGCCTCGATGGTCTCACCGATGCTGACCACCTTTGAGGTGTGCCGCACGTTGCGCGTCCAGCTCATCTCGGAGATGTGGACCAGACCCTCGATGCCGGGCTCGAGCTCGACGAAGGCGCCGTAGTTGGTGATCGACACCACCTTGCCCTGCACCCGGCTGCCCACCGGGTACTTCTCGGAGACGCCCTTCCACGGGTAGTTCTGCAGCTGCTTCATGCCGAGGCTGATGCGCTCGCGCTGCCAATCGATGTCGAGGATCTTGACCTCGAGTTCCTGGCCGATCTGCACTATCTCGCTCGGGTGGGACACCCGGCCGTACGACATGTCGGTGATGTGCAGCAGGCCGTCGACACCACCCAAGTCGATGAAGGCGCCGAAGTCGGTGATGTTCTTGACGACGCCGGTGCGCAGCTGACCGTTCTCCAGTTCCTTCATCAGGTGCTCGCGCTTGCTGGCCCGCTCCGCCTCCAGGATGACCCGGCGGCTCACGACGATGTTCCGCCGGCGCTTGTTGAGCTTGATGATCTTGAACTCGTAGGACTGCCCCAGCAACTCGTCGATGTTGGGGACCCGGCGGAGCGCAATCTGGCTCCCCGGGAGGAACGCGTCGACGCCCATCAGATTTACCACCACGCCACCCTTGATCTTCTTGACCAGCGTCCCTTCGACCGGCTCGTCGCTCTCGTGAGCTTGGCGGATCTTCTCCCACACCCGCATGAAGTCGGCCTTCTTTTTCGACAGCACCACCGCCCCGTCCTGATCTTCCAGATGCTCGAGGAAGACTTCTACTTCGTCGCCTTCCTTGAGTTCGCCGGCGTCGGAAAACTCCTCGAGCGGAACAGAGCCCTCGGACTTGAAGCCCAAGTCGAGGATGACCGCGTTGTCGGTTACCCGGAGAATCTTGGAGGTGACGATCTCGCCCTCGGCGATCGAGGCCATGGTGCCCTCGTACATCGCCAGCATCTCCTGGTACTCTTCGTCGCTGTACGATTCGTCGTAGAGATCCGCTCGCACGCGGAGGATGGGCTCGTCGGCCAGATCTTCGATGGGTTGCTGGGGGGTTTCGGTGACGGTATCAGTCATGGCGGTGGTCTACAATCCTTACAGCCCGCGGGTCGGCCCGCACCCACGGGGTCGGAGGTCCACACCCCACACGGGCCGAAGTGCCCGTGCGGAGTAACATAGAAAGCTACTGGCTTAGCTGTCAGGGAGCAAGGCGATGGCGCCGCTGGTACTGGGTAGACCCACTACCGGCTGCCCGGTAGCGGGTCAGATCGGGATGGTTTACACGACGATTGAGGAGCTTCGGGCACATCTCGATCCAGGGATCGATCTGTGGCTGCCCTCTCGGTAGCAGCCGGTGTCGAGACGTTCGAGTCCTGCCAGGGTGATGATGATCACGCCCTTCCTGAGCCTACCGTGCGTTTCCACGGTCACCACTCGGAGGCAAGCGGGGCGGCTAGGGACTCAACATCACGTCGACTCTCGCCGTGTCGGGCGGTCTCGTGAGGTCAACCTGAACCGTCAGGGTAGTGTCCTGAAGCAGGCTGCTGGCCGGCGGTTCGATCGTGATCGTTATGGTCCTGGGACCCGGCGACCCCAGTAGAGGGGAGAACGCGGTCGAATACGCCCCGCCAGCATCCGTTCTAACGACCGTCGTAGTGGGGTCGTTCGGATCTGGGAACTGAACGGTTACGACGGCGTCAGCGACCGGCGGGCCTTGCGGCGAGCTCACGGTACCGACGATAACCACGCCCAACAGCGTTCCTCCATCAATAATCTCATCCTGGCATCCAGCCAAAGCCAGGAGCGCCATGGGCAGCCACACTGTTCGTCCGCGTTGGCTCAAGATCATCCCCTGCTAGGGTATGAACAGGTTCCGCACCCACGCCTGGCGTATGTGCTGGACATTCCAGCCGCCGGGTGGCGCACCAGTCGGTTCTGACGCGCCTTCGGAGAAAGATGAGGGCGCGGTGATCCCGCCAAAGTATGTGTTCCAGGCGCTCAAGTCGATCTGACGTTCCATGCAGAGGATCAGATGATGAATCCCGAAGGCACGAAACGGACCTCCTGAGAAGGACACTTGGCAAGTAGCAAACAACTGCGCGATATATGGCCCGCCATAGGCTGTGGTATCGTCATCCGCCACAGGCGAATCAAATACGTCCCACAAGAACGCGCCCACCGGTCCCTCGTCGTCCGCGCTTCCGTTGACTGGGTCGACGCCCCATACGTTTGCTTCGAAGTCACTGACAGTCCCGCTTAGTGCCGTGGGCCTCGTCGCAGCTGCAAAGAAGGTTGCCCACCCCTCGTTGAAGGCGCAGGCTAGACTGCTAGCAACACCAGGTTGGTGAGGATTGCAGAAAGGTGCGCCGCTGATTATTCCCCCAAGAGCCTTCTCGTGGAACGCATGCCCATACTCATGCCCTGGGGTTAACGGAGTGCTTGTCTGCATGTGGTTCAGGTAAATACGATCCTGGCCCGTACTATAGAAGCTGTTAGTCATATCCCACATGATCGCTACCTTGACCTCCCCTCGAGAGTACCCGAATACTCCTGGAGCCTGGTCACGAAATATCCGAAGGTCCGCGAAGGCTCGAGCCTGGGGAGTCAACGGCATCACCAAGTCTATATGCTCCCCACTGGTCCCACTACCCTCGTCGGTTAGGTGCGGAGCAGCGTCGAAGTTCAACCCACTACCACGAAGGATGATACGGATACGATAGGAAAAAGCGGGACCAGTGCAGATGTCGAACGTAGCGTTCGGTCCGAGAGTGCCGGAGTCTTGCGAATCTAGCTGACCACTCGTTTCATCGATGATGTCCACCTCGTACCGGGCGCCAACCATTGGAGCGAGGGTGCCCGCTGTCGTCCAATAGAGGACTTGGAAATCATCGTAACATACGGGTGGTGGTGGCGGAGGAGGTGGTGGTGGGGGTGGAGGTGGGCCGCCAGTGCCGCCACCGCCGCTGCCACATTGCGTTTCCTCAGGGTCACACTCGGCGCTTGCCGGCCCACTTCCCACGACTGTAACAGCCCGTCGTACCCGACGAGGGCCCGGGGTTTTATGGACGCTGTCGGGAAGTACGGATGGGTCGTATCGGCGGGTCATCAATCCACCGTCTTCACTGATGTAGATCCAGGCCTCGTCGTACACCCGTGGTGTCGTGTAGATCGAGGCGTTCCTCTCATCAGATACCTGAGCCACACTCAGACCTACCCGATAGTAGCCGGCTTCTTCGATTGTCACCGTGGTAGTAAACTGGAGAGGGCTTCCCGGAACCATCGAGTACACTGTCCGCTCGAAGACTGGCGCGATTATCTGGTTGGTTACCATCCGGCCACCGCGGGCACCTCGATTCCGGGAGGCGGTGTACTCGGGGAGGTGAATACTGATTCCAGTCTCACGCGTGGGGACCGTGGCTGTAACAGTCCCAGTGATGGTCACCGGCGTGTTGGGCTGGAACGTACCACTTACGCCGATATCAAGTTCGTATCGTGCGATAGGAATATCACCGACGATTCGCGACAGTCTGAAGCTGTCCGCCGGTGCGGTAGGTATGTCGCGTCCGCAACCGGCCACGAGCCCGACGACGAGCATGATCAGCGCCCCGCAGAGTCGACGTCCCATGGTCCATCCCCCTTCTCACTTGCATTTGCGTTAGCGTGCCGACAGCACGGCCTTCAGTGGGGCGAGGGCTACGCAGACCTGGCAACGTGGCGCGGACGTTCGTAAAACTCGCCGACATCCAGGATCGGTGGTGAGCACCCGCGCTTCTAGTTATTACTACACTTGGGGGGGGGGCGGGGGGCAAGACGTTGCGGGAGGGAAGTCTTCAACGTTCCACCGAGGGACAGCAAGAACGTCCCACTCGTGCGACGTTCTTGCCTGTTGTGGAAAACGAAGTGTGGTATTGCAACGACTTACGAATCGGCCGCGCGTGAATGTGACAATCCGAGGAAGGAGCCTTCGAAGGGCGCTGAAAAACGGGAGCGACTTGTGCGGGATTACGTGCGCTTACCCATCACTAACCGCATCCGAGCCGCCGCCCGCCAACCGAGCCGGATACCAGGTGTCGGTCCGGCGCGAGGAACGGGCCGACTGGAACGTGAGCCTGAGGCGAGCGACCCGCGCCAAGTGGAAACACATCCGGGTAATGGTCGCTAGGGGTCAGCGGGCCGGAGCGCAAGTTTGTCACGGCTTAGAGTGACCCACTGTCGCGTCGCTACTGTAGTGAGTGCGCAGGTTCCAGGAGTGTAGCTACCGCCCGCTACCGCCTCTACCGCCCTCTACAGACCGCCTTGCGCAGCACCGCTAATCGTGGATCGCCAGTCCCCGGTCCCGGGCAAGCCACCGAATGCGCTCCACCTGCTCCTCGAACGAGAGGTCGCTCGTGTCGAGCGCCACGGCATCGGGGGCCTGGACCAGCGGGGCCACTGCCCGACTGGAATCGGCGCGGTCGCGCGCAGCCAGAGCCTCGGTTTCGACCCGCAGCTGCTCGGGATCGACGGCTTCTCCACGCTGGCGCAACCGCCGCCCGGCCCGGGCCGCCGGGCTGGCGGTGAGGTACACCTTGAGCTGCGCCTCGGGAAACACCACCGAGCCGATGTCACGGCCGTCCACCACCACCGCCTCGCCCACGAGGGCGGCTCCCCGGAGGTGCTCGTTGACCCAGCCACGCACCTCGGCCAGGGCGGCGATCTCGGACACGTGCTCGGTAACAACCGCGGCTCGAAGTGAAGCATCCGGCACCGGCTCCATGGCGACCACCTCGAAATCGCCGTTGCGCGGCCTAAGGTCCACACCCCACCGCTCTGCCTCGGCAACGACGTCAGCGGCATAGAACGGGCGCGGGAGTCCGGCACGCACCGCCGCCAGGGTCACCCCACGATAGAGAGCACCGGAGTCGAGGTGACGGAAACCGAGTCCGGCGGCGACGGCCCGGGCGGTGCTCGACTTGCCCGAGGCCGCGGGACCATCGATGGCGATGATGACGGGACTCACTAGGCGCGCCCTCCCAGGCGACGAAGCATGTGCCGGAAGCCGGGGAAGCTCACGTCGGCACACCCCATGTTGTCCACCAACACCCGCGCGTCCGGCACGGTCCCCAGTACGGCGAAGGCCATGGCCAACCGGTGGTCGCCATCGGTCCGCACCGTCCCGGTCGGCCGGTAGTCGGTCCCCTCGATCACCAGATCGTTGCCGGACACTTCGGCCGTGCCGCCGAGGCGGCGGATATTCGAGGCCAGCAGCCCCAACCGATCGCTCTCCTTGACCCGGAGTTCACCGGCCTCGCGAAAGACCGTGGTCCCCAAGGCTCGACTCGCCAGCACCGCCAGCATGGGGATCTCGTCGATCAGCGATGGGATCTCCTCGGCCGCCACCTCGACGCCCTGGAGCGAAGCTGGGCCAACGATCAGGTCGCCCACCGGCTCTCCCGCCTGGGCAGCTCCCTCCTCGATTCCAACCACGGCACCCATGCGTCGGAGCACTTCCAGGTAGTGGGTCCGGGTGGGATTGAGGCCCACCCCGGCGATGCGCAATTGGCCTCCCTGCGCCAGGAGGGCGATCCCCACGGGGAACGCGGCCGACGAGGCGTCGCCTGGCACTACCACGGAAAACGTCTCCAGCCGGCCGGTGGGCTCGAATCGAATCCACTCGCCGTCATCGGTCACCGCGTAGCCGAACGAGCGCAGCAGGCGTTCGGTGTGGTCGCGCGACCGGCCCACCGGCTCGCGCACGGCCACGGAAACCTCGCCAACCAGGCCAGCCAGGAGCAGACTCCCTTTCAACTGGGCGCTGGAAACGGGCATCTGGTACTCGATGGCGCGCAGCGACCCGCCGGTCATGGTCACCGGCAAGCCATCCGCGCCCTCATCCTGGACGGTAGCGCCCATCCGCTGGAGCGGCTTGGTAATGCGTCGCATGGGCCGCCGCCTGAGGGAACGGTCACCGGTCACGGTGGTGGTAAATGGGTGGGCGGCCAGGACCCCGAGGAGCAGCCGGGCGGTGGTACCCGAATTGCCGCAGTGCAAGTCGCGGTCGGGTGGCTGGAACCGCCCGGACCCACGAACCCTGACGGCGCGGCCGCTGCGGAGCGGGGACACCTCGGCGCCGAGGCGCCGGAGCACCGCCCCACTCGACCTGGCGTCGAGCGATGTCAGGGGGTTGTGGATTTCACTGGTTCCGCGAGCGAGGGCCGCGAGGAGCAGCAACCGGTGGGTGATGCTCTTGTCGCCGGGAACCGTGAGCGTGCCTTGCACCATCATGGGACCTCCCCGTAGGCGCCGCCGGGAGAGCCATGTGACATCCACGACCGAAGACTGTGGCAGTTGGAGCGTTGCAAGTCGGCCATGGCGGGATGGAAACGGTAACCGGTAGCTGGGAACGAGAGGCGACCGTCAATTGTACCCGAAGCCCCAGCGAATCACAATCGAGCCAAGTCGGACGCCACCAGCGGGAGTCCCTCGGCTGGCGATCCCGCCTATATTGTTGAGTGGGGGGCACCGCGCCGAACCGTCGACGTGGGGAAAATGGGAGCGACGTCATGGCCAAGATTCTGATCGTGGAAGACAACGACGACAACATGAAGCTGTTCCGAACCATCCTGACCCTGAGACAACACGAAGTCATCGAGCGGACCGATGGGGAACGCCTCCAGGAATCCCTCGATCACGAACGCCCCGACTTGGTGCTGATGGACATCCAGTTGCCGGGCCAGGACGGATTTGCCTTGCTCGAGTCCATCAGGTCCTCCACGGTGCCGGATTGCCGGGTGGTGGCCCTGACGGCCCACGCCATGGCCGGTGACCGGGAGCGGGCCCTCCAGGCCGGGTTCGACGGGTACATCACCAAGCCCATAGACATCAGAGCGTTCCCCCACCAGATCGAGCGCGCTCTGGCCGGAGAAACCGTTACCGACTGAAGGTCCATTCCCATGGTGCCCCCTCAGCCCGATTGATCTATCTTTCTGTCCCCGTCACTACGAGACCCACTGATGGAACAGCAGCGGACGTCCAGTCCTCCCCATGGCGATAGCAAGAGAGCCCTCCTGGAAGCGAGGGAGAGCGCCATTCAGGACGAGGCCGAGCGCCGGGCCCATTCCAGGGACGACGGCCGCGGGCCGAAGAAATCACGCGTTCTGCCCTTCATGTTCATCGCTTCGGTGGCGTTCGGCGTGTATGCCCTGACGGCCCACCCCAGCTGGCTGGTCACGCCGCCGCCGCCGCCGGAATCTCCGGTAATCATAGAAGCGAGTCTTCGAGTCGCCATGTGGCAGGAAGCCCTGTTCGTGGAGCGCTTTCGCAGCGAGGAAGGTCGCCTTCCAGTCGACCTGGCCCAGGCCGGCGCGCCGGACGTGGACGGAATTTCCTATACCCAAGTGGACGAGGACAGCTATCTGATTGTCGGGAGCAACGGTGACGTGGATCTGGTACTCCGATCGGACGAACCGTTCGACGATTTCTTGGGCGAGAGTCTCAAGACCATCGCCAACCGGGGTGGCTCGTGACCGGCCGCAGCGGCTTCACGCTGATCGAGATGTTCGTGGTCCTCGTGATCCTCGGTATCCTGTCCGCGGTCGGGTTGTTCAAGTACATCGACTTCCGCGAGCAGGCCTATGCCACCAAGGTCGCGGCCGACATGACCTCTACCAAAATAGCGGCCATTACCGCGTGGACGGACAGCGAGCAGTGGCCGCCGGAAACCGGCCCGGGAATCGTACCCCCCGAGATCCGCCTCCATCTCCATGCCAGTGTCAACTTCGTCAACAGCGACTACCTACTCGACTGGGACAACCTCGGCGGCGGCGGTGGCGGCCCGTTCCTGGTGGGGATCACCGTCACCACCACCAACCCGAGACTAATGACGCACCTGACACGGACCCTCGGCACCACCACCCCGTTCATCCTCGTCGGCGGGCGATTGACCTACATCCTGGTCGACAACACCGGCATTTTCTAGCGCGGTGGCGCTTGCGGGCCCCGGTACCGGGCCGTACGTTACAGGTGTCACGTCAGGCGAGCCGCTATTCTTCACGGTAGAGAGCCGGGCAGCGACGGACTTCGTGCCCAGTAGCCAGGCTAGCCATTTTACTCTGCGGCCCATCCTGATGCGACAGCAATCGCCCACCCCGCGCTTCGACGTGGGGGGGCGATTGTGTGTCGGCGCCCTGATGATATATGGTGTAGCCGGCCACCAGATCCCTTGACCACTACTCGCACCATCGGATCCCCATGACCTCCACGACCTCACCCAGCGCCGCGATCGACGCCACCCACACCAGAGTGCTACAGGATCGCGTCATCCTCTGCTTGCGGCTGTCGGACCCTGCCGTGGTGCTCGATGCCTGCCGGGCAGCCATTCGCGGTGGGCTAGAAATCCTGGAACTCACCCTCACGACACCGGGCGCTCTGGAAGTGATGGCCCAGCTGGCCGCAGAAAACGCCGCGGTCGTCGGGGCGGGCACGGTCTTGAGCGTGCAGGACGTGGAGCGGGTCGCAGAAGCCGGAGGCCGTTTCGCCATGTCACCGGTGTTCGACGCCGGGGTCGTTGCCGCAGCGCACGAACACGGCTTGCTGGCGGTACCCGGCGCGGCCACTCCCGGCGAGATCCTGGCCGCATACCGTTCGGGCGCCAGGATGGTGAAGGTGTTCCCCGCCGCGGCGTTGGGTGGACCGCTGTTCCTCAAGGCAGTACGCGGCCCGCTACCAAATATCCCGCTGGTGCCCACCAGCGGCCCCACTGCGGACACCTTGGCTGAGTACTTTGCCGCCGGCGCCTGTGCTGTCGGCATCGGCGGTGAAGTCTTCCCCCCGGGCTTCACCCTGGAGCACGTGGAGCAAGCCGCCCGGCGGGTCCGCCAAGCGGTTGAGGCGATCCCGCTCTAGCAGGAGTTGCCCGCGGTGGCCCGTCTGGCGAGCTTACCCGCCGTGACCGCACCTCCCGTCTCCGGATTCACCCTGGTCAGGAACGCCATCCGGCTCGACTTCCCCGTCGAGGCGAGCATCCGATCCATCCTTCCCTTATGCGACGAAGTCGTGGTCAACGTCGGCAAGTCGGACGACGATACCCTCGATCTCGTTAGGGGCATGGACGATCCCCGGATCAGGATCATCGAGTCGGAATGGAACTTCAGCGGCGACCACCGGGTGTTGGCGGACGAAACCCAGCGGGCCATGAGGGCCTGCCGCCATCCGTGGGGCATCTACATCCAGGGCGATGAAGTGCTCCACCACGCCGCTGTTCCCCTGCTGCGAGAAGCCATTGCCCACCATGACGGGAACAGCGCTGTCGAAGGGTTGTTGCTGCGCTACCGGCACTTCTATGGCACACCCGAGTACCTGGCCACCTGCCGGGGCTGGTATCCCTACGAAGTCCGCGTCGTGCGGCTGGGCGACACCTGGGACATCCGTTCCTACCGTGATGCCCAGGGGTTCCGCGTCGGGGCCTCGGACAGGAAGATCCGGGTCAAGCCCACCGATGCCTGGATGCACCATTACGGCTGGGCCAGACCCGACCAGGCACTGGTGGAGAAATTGAAAACGCATCAGAGTATCTACGGGGGGCCGGCGCATGAGCACCTGGAGACCGTCAGGCTACCATGGCAGCCCGGGATTCGCCGCTACACCGGCACCCACCCGGAGACCGTTACCGGCTGGGTGGCCCAACGGCTGGGCCCTCTGGAGGACCGGGTGTTTCCCCGGGAATGGCGCTGGCGCCACCTGCGCGACCATGCCACGGCGCTGGTCGAACGGGTGACCGGGCGCCGGCCGTTGGAATTCCGCAACTACCGCCTGATCTGACGGGCGCTAGGACAGCACTTTCGACAGATAGGCCTTCAAGCGTGTCCACGCATCCAACGCCGGCGCTTCGGCGTTTTCGGGGTCGCGATCGACGTGCAGCCAGAACCCGTGGCCTACGTGGTCGTACACGTGGATGTCGTTCTCGATGCCGATGGACCTGAGCGCCGCGGCGAACCGGTCGACCTGATCGGGCGGAATACCGCGATCGTTGGCCGCGAAAGTACCGTAGACGGGATGAGTGAGGGCACGCAATACCTCCGGATCCTCCACCAACCGACCGTAGAAGATGGCCGTTCCCTCGTGCTGTTCCCCTTCCAGACCATAGCTCAGGGCCACACCGCCTCCGAAGCACCATCCCATGACGGCGATCTTGCCGGTCACGTCCGGCCGGGCCCTGAGCCACTGTGTCGCCGCGTCGATGTTGGCGACCATGGCGGGCTCGTCCGCTCGGGCTTCCCCCATGAGCGCCAAGTTCTCGTCACGGGTGGTACCCACCCGGCCGTGGTACAGGTCGACCGCAAAGGCCACATAGCCCTCGGCCGCGAACTGGTCGGCGACTTGGCGAATGTTGTCGCTCAACCCATTCCACTCGTGGATTAGAATGACCGCCGGGAACGGGCCGTCACCGTCGGGCACCGCCACGTAGCCGGAAGTAATATTGTCGTCGGCGAGGTACGCCACGGCTTGCCCAGAGGGCGCTGGCGCCGTTCCGATTATTGCGGGGGGGAGTTCGCCGGGGCCGGTGCTCTTGACCGCGCCCTGACCCATGGCGGGCTCGGCGTGGAAGGCGACCCCGAAACCGAACAACAACAACAACAACAACAACGCCTGTACCATACGCTTCGGCAACATGATTCTCCCCCGGGAGTCAGCTAAACGAACACAACACGAATGCTGTCGGCATTTTACCACTGATGATGGCAGTGAGGACAACCCAAAGGGATCGCACCCACACCTGGGCGGCGCAAATCCCCTTCGTTCATCCCCTGCGCTCTGCGTCCCACGTCCTACTCCCCCCGAAAATAGCTCACCCCACCACCAATCCCCCCAACCATCACATCCAGATCGCCATCATCGTCGAGGTCGGCGAACACGGGGGCGGCATAGGCGAAAACGTCGAACGGCAGCGGATCGGTCAGCTCGAACCGTGGCTCGGTGCGGCTCCCGGTGTTACCAAACACAACCAGGCCGTCCGACTCGGTGCCGACGACCATGTCGTAGTCGCCGTCGCCTTCGAGATCGACGAAGACGGGATTGCTGCGGCGGCCGACGTCGATGTCCTGGTACTCATCGCTCACCAGGGTGAACACAGGCTCCTGTGGGGAGCCGGTGTTGCGATAGAAGTTGATGGTGCCGGACGCCTCTCCGACGAACAGGTCGAGGTCGCCGTCATCATCGATGTCGACCAGGGCCGGGATGGTGTTGCTCCCCCGAGTGAGCTTGACGATCGCGGGATGCACCAGTTCGAAGACGGCCTCGGTACGGTTGCCGGTGTTGTCATACCATGCCACCGTGTTGCGCCACGACCCGAGAATCATGTCGAGATCGCCGTCACCGTCGAGGTCACCGAACGCCGGGGCGTAGTGGTACG
>CAJVYZ010000025.1 GCA_913009915.1 uncultured Gemmatimonadota bacterium
TTTTTTTTTTTTTTTCAAGCAGAAGACGGCATACGAGATATAACAGTGTGACTGGAGTTCAGACGTGTGCTCTTCCGATCTGTAGAGGATGTAGGCGCCGGTGAACAGGATGCCGATCACCATACCTGCGATGGCGCCCTCCTTGTTAGTCCGCTTGGAAAAAATCCCCAGGATGATGACCGGGAAGAAGGACGAGGCTGCCAGTCCGAAGGCCAGTGCCACCACTTGGGCCACGAAGCCCGGCGGGTTGATGCCGAAATAGCCGGCAATCACCACCGCCACGCCGGCCGACACCCGGGCGGCGATGAGCTCACCCCGCTCGCTGATGTCCGGTTTGATGGTCCGCTTCAGCAGGTCGTGGGCGATAGACGTGGAGATGACCAGCAGCAAGCCGGCGGCCGTGGATAGTGCTGCCGCCAAGGCTCCGGCCGCCACCAGCGCCACGACCCAGGTGGGGAGGTTGGCGATCTCGGGATTGGCCAGGACCATGATGTCGCGGTCGATCTGGACTTCGTTGGCGAGCTCGGCGTTGGGCCCGCGGTACTGAACCAGTCCGTCGCCGTTCAGATCCTGGTACTGGATGAGCCCGGTCGCTTCCCAGCTGGTGAACCAAGGCGGCACCTCTTCATACGGCACTTCGGCGATGGTGCTGAGGAGGTTGGTCCGGGCAAACGCCGCCACGGCCGGGGCCGTGGTGTATAGCAGGGCGATGAACACCAGCGCCCAGCCGGCGGAACTTCGGGCTGCGGCCACCTTGGGTACGGTGTAGAACCGCACGATCACGTGGGGCAATCCGGCCGTTCCCACCATGAGCGCGGCGGTGATGGCGAACACGTCGAGGGTACTCCTTTGCCTCGACGTATAGGCATCGAATCCCAACTCCCGGCTCAACCCATCCAGCTTGTCCAACAAGAAAATTCCCGAGCCGTCGGCCAGCGTGGACCCGAAGCCCAGTTGTGGCAGAACCACTCCGGTCATCAGCAGCGAGATGAAGATCGCCGGTACCAGGTAGGCAAAGATCAGCACGCAGTACTGTGCCACCTGGGTGTAGGTGATCCCCTTCATGCCGCCGAGTACCGCGTAGAAGAACACGATGCCCATGCCGATCAACACGCCGTGGTTGATATCGACGTTGAGAAAACGGGAGAATACGATGCCCACACCACGCATCTGCCCAGCCACGTAGGTGAACGACACGAACATGGCGCACACCACCGCCACCACCCGGGCCACACTGGAGTAGTAGCGGTCGCCCACGAAGTCGGGCACGGTGAACTTGCCGAACTTGCGGAGATAGGGGGCCAGCAGCAGCGCCAGGAGGACATAGCCCCCGGTCCAGCCCATGAGATACACCGATCCGTCGCGCCCCATGAAGGCGATGAGACCGGCCATGGAGATGAACGACGCGGCCGACATCCAGTCGGCCGCGGTGGCCATGCCGTTGATGACCGGGTGGACTCGGCCGCCCGCGATGTAGAATTCGCCGGTCGAGCGCGCCCGCGACCAGATCGCCACTCCGATGTACAGGGCGAACGAGAGGCCGACCAGAGTAAACGTCCAGGCTTGGACGTTCATCCGTCTTCGTCCACGTCGTAACGCTTGTCGAGCCGGTTCATCAGCCGGACGTAGACGAAGATCAGAACGACGAAGACGTAGATCGATCCTTGTTGGGCGAACCAGAAACCCAGGCCAAAGCCGCCGATGCGGATGGTGTCGAGCTGGTCGACCAGGAGGATACCGAAGCCGTAGCTCACCAGAAACCAGATGGAGAGCAGGATACCTAGATACTTGAGATTGGTGCGCCAGTACTGTCGGCGGCGGTCGGACAGAGGCAATCCGGCTCCTCGATCAGGTGCGGGCGGGGCAGCGGGGCAGCCCAAGGGAACCCAGTTGATCTCTAGTCTGTCAAGCTACCGCCCCTACCGCCCTCTACCGCCTTCTACCGCCTTCTACCGCCTTCTACATCCCGTCAGTGCATAGTCGGCGTAAACCGATTAAGCGTGTCGCGTTCGGTCGGGGTCAGAGCCGACGTGCCGTGTTGGTGCACCTTCGCCAGGAGTCGGAGTACCTCCTCGCGGTTTACCGGGTGCAGATCGTCGGGCCGGATCCGGGTCCAGCGCTCTACATCCGAGTGGTTGCCGCCATGTCCCACTGGGGCCACAGGGCGGATCTGTCGTTGCCACTTCTTGGCCGGAGAATTGTGATCGAGGTACTTGAGGTAGAGGAATGCTCCCAGGAACCCGCCGAGGTGGGCAAAGTCGGCCACGTTGCCACCGCCCCGAATGCCGAAAAACAGCGACAGGGCCGTCATGGCGCCGATCAGGATTCGCGCCTCCACGGGGAGGATCCCCCAGATGAAGATCTTCTCGCGCGGCCAGAAATAGGCGAACCCCAGCATGACGCCGTACACCGCGCCCGACGCACCGATCATGGGGATGGGACTGCCCCACTGCGTGGGGAGGTAGAGGACCGCCCCGGTGATGCCCGCCACGAGGTACATGATGATGAACTTGCGGCCGCCGAGCCGCATCTCCAGCCGCGGACCGAAGAAGAACAGCAACAGCATGTTGAAGAAGATGTGCCCGAAGCTCCCATGGAGGAACATGTAAGTTAAGAACGACCATGGGTGCACCAGGACGAGCGCCGGAATGAACGCCAGCCAGTAGTCGACCATACCCATGGGGAACGACCCGACAGGAGTCTGTATCTCAATCGTGCCGAGACTGATCTGCAGCATGTACACGATGGCGGTGGCCACGAGGAGCCGAGTTACCCAGGGAGTCATAGGCTTAAGGCTAGGGTGACGGTCGGTTGAAGGGAAGAGGGAGCGCCCTAGGAGGGCTAAGAGGGCCAAGAGGCGAACAGGATAGACGGGTCACAGACGTCGCGTTACTGGTCGCTTCCCTCTTAGCCCTCTTTTTCATCTGTTCCCCCTTCTCCCCCCCTAGAGCTCCACCCGATTCGCCAGCGTATCGTGATGCTCGTCGATCAGTGTCCTCAGGTACGTTCCGATCGTCCCTCGAGATTCAAAGCCGGCGTCGATGGCCGCCTGTTCGAAGGCTTCCGGCGGAAGGTCCGGCCGTCAAAACATCGATCCGATTGCGATACAGTTCGATCAATTCCGTCAGGTGGCTCGGAGCGGCACGGAGGAAATGTGCCCGATAGGTGGCTGGTGGCGAGCGGCGACTGAAGGATCGCCAAACTCACGAGGATGGTAAGCATAAGGGAGTGCCCTTGTGGCTCAGTTGATTCGAGTCTATCGTCGGACTCGATGAGTATGCCTGGGTCAGCCCTTCGGCGCCAGGATTCTCTATTCACTACGCCCTACGTCCTACGTCCTGACCACAACCATCCAAAAATGCCCCTCCAAGACACAACAGCCAACGCCCCGTCCTTCTGGACCTCGATAATCAACCACCCGCTATTTGAAGAGGTTATCGGGATCGCGCTGTTGGTCCTGGTTGCCTGGTTGGTGGACTGGCTGGTGAAGCGTATTCTGGTCCGGATGGTGAGCCGGTTGGTCGAGCGGTCCAGCGCTACCTGGGACGACGCCTTCCTCAAGCACAACGTTTTTGGACGGCTGGCCCACCTGGCACCGGGCGTCGTTGTCTACTACGGCATCACCCTCATTCCCGGTCTCGGCGACGATGTGATCCAGCGGGCGGTGGGCGCAGTGCTCATCGTACTGGCCGCCGTTACCATCGGCTCCGCGGTTACCGCAGTGGGCGATATCGCCCTTACCAGCAAACTGGCCCGCGGGCGGCCCGTCCGTGCCTACTTCCAGGTAATCAACCTGACGGTCTACGTCGTGGCCGGAGTACTGGTGCTGGCGGCGCTCCTGGGTCAGAACCCGCTGGTGCTGCTCAGCGGGATCGGGGCCGTGACGGCGGTGTTGCTCCTGGTATTCCGCGACACCATCCTGTCGTTCGTTTCCAGTCTGCAAATTACCTGGTACGACCTGGTCCGCGTAGGAGACTGGATCGAAGTCCCCGAGTTCGGCGCTGACGGTGATGTGATCAGAGTCGATCTCCTCACCATCAGCGTACAAAACTGGGACAACACCGTCACCAGCATCCCGACCCACCGCTTGACCCAGGGATCGTTCAAGAACTGGCGCTTCATGTCCCGATCCGGCGGCCGGCGTATCAAGCGGACGCTGTGGATCGACATGGAGACCATCCGGTTCCTCAGCGAGAAGGCCATCGAGCGCTTCAGACGCTATGACCTCCTGACCGATTATCTCACCACCAAGCGCCAAGAGGTCCGCGATTACAATAAGGCTCACGTGAAGACGCCGGACATCATCTCCAATGTCCGGCGGCTCACCAATGTCGGTACCTTCCGCGCCTACATCGCGGCGTACCTCAGGCAGCATCCGAAGATCCATCAATCGGGGTTCACCTTTCTCGTACGCCAACTGGCACCGACCCCGCAGGGCCTCCCCATCGAGATCTACGTGTTCACCAATGACACCAACTGGGTCAACTACGAGAGCGTCCAGGCCGACATTTTCGACCACTTGCTGGCTATCGCACCGGAATTCGATCTTAGGGTGTTTCAGGCTCCCAGTGGTGGGGATGTGAGGGCTATTAGCGGGGCAGCGGAGTAGTCGGCGGGGGCAGCGAGGGCAGCGAGGGCAGCGAGGGCAGCGAGGGCAGCGAGGGCAGCGAGGGCAGCGAGGGCAGCGAGGGCAGCGAGCCAACGCTGGCGAATGGGCTCTCAAGAGACAAGCGCCTTTTTCTCAGCCCATGGCCCTACGCCCTACGCCCATAGCCCATAGTTCATTGCCCCACAACCACTTAGACATGTAACGTCCCTCGCTGAAACATTCCTGCGGGATCCCCGTAGGGGTCGGCATCATCCTCCTGGGGGCTAGTGCAATGTCTAGACGCGGATCGGCCGGGAACATCCTCGCCGCGGTGGCGAGCTTCTTCCTACCCGGCTTGGGCCAGCTGTTCCAAGGGCGATTCATGGCGGCCGTGGTACAGTTCGGGGCCTATGTGGTCCTAGCCTTCCTGGGGCTGGGCTGGCTGGTGCGCATCATTTCTGCGGTCGAGGCGGGGTTGTGGGACGGATAGTAGATACGCAGGCGAATACCCCGAGTCCCCTGCGGGGGATAGTGCCCTGCTATGGCTGCGCTTCCTCCGCATCGCTGGAACCATCCCCCGGCTCCCCACTCCCCGCTCCCTCTTCGAACTCCAATGCCACGGAATTGATGCAATAGCGCTGTCCCCTCGGGCCGGGGCCGTCGGGGAAGACGTGCCCCAGGTGGGCATCGCACTGGGCGCACAGCACCTCGGTGCGCCGCATCCCCAGACCGTGGTCCGTTTCCTCATCCACGGCATCGGCAGCGGCGGGGGCGGTGAAGCTGGGCCAGCCGCTGCGCGAGTCATACTTGGCGTCGGACCGGAACAACTCCTGGCCACAGCCGACACAGCGATACGTCCCGGCGGCCTTGTTGTCGAGCAGGTGTCCCGTGAAGGGGCGCTCAGTTCCCTTTTCGCGAGTGACGTGGTACTGCTCGGCTGTCAGGCGCTCGCGCCATTCGGCGGCGGATTTGGTGGTTTTCTTCGTCATGGTCTGTAATATGGGGCGGCGGGGGTCAGGTGTCAGATAAGAGCTGGCGGCTGGACAGGAGACGAGTGAAGTGGAACCTATATGCCGGGTACAGCCTCAGCGGGTCAGCGGGGTGCCACTCGGTTGCTGTACCAACGATCTGGTGGTTACAGTCTACTAGCTTCCCAACAGGCCTCTACTCTCCCTTCTCTTCCCTGGGACCGGCCATGCGGCAGACGATTCTTGTTCTTGCGATACTCCTCGCCGGGTGCGGCGGCAACGCGTCGGCGGACCGGGAAACACCTCCGGAACGCCCACCCCTAGTGGTACCGGACGACGCCATCCTGCCGGTGGAACGGCGCATCGAGGCCATATCGTTCCTGGGCGACACCTTGAGCGAGATCCCCATGGCGGACCCCGTCCGGGCCCAGCGCGAACAGCAATTCGAAGAGGCGCGCCTGCGGTGGGTGGCCGACCCGGGGAACCTCGACAACATCATCTGGGCCGGCCGCAGAGCAGCGTACCTGGGGCGATACCAGGAGGCCATCCTCATCTTCGGCTTGGGCCTCAAACAGTACCCGGATGACCCCCGGCTCTACCGCCACCGGGGACACCGCTACATCACCACCCGGCAGCTGGACAGCGCCGTGGTGGATCTCGAACGGGCAGCGGAGTTGATCGAGGAACAACCGGACCAGGTGGAGCCCGACGGCCTGCCCAACGTACAGAACATTCCCCTGAGTACGCTGCACTCGAACATCTGGTACCACCTGGGACTCGCCCGGTATCTCCAGGGCGATTACCAGCATGCGTTCCAAGCCTATCAACGAGGGGTGGCCGGCTCAACCAACAGGGACATGGAGGTAGCAGCCCGGTATTGGCTGTACCTGACGCTGGTGCGACTGGGTCGCACCGACGAGGCCAGGGCCGTGGCGGACGTCGTCGAGCCGGATTGGTCGTTGATCGAGAACACCTCCTACCTGCGGCTGTTGCTGCTTTATCGTGGAACGATTCCCGTAGATTCACTCCTCCCGGCCACGGTGACGGGCACGGTAGGATCGGCTACCCTAGGATATGGTGTGGCCCAGTGGTATCTCGCCCAGGGCAGGTATGCCGAGGCTCAGCGAATGCTGAAGGACGTCCTGGCGACCGGGCAGTGGCCGGCCTTTGGGTACATCGCGGCGGAAGCCGATGTGGCGAGGGAGGGCGGAATGGTGGTGGGGCAGTAGGGCGGTCAGCAGTCAGCGGTCAGCGGTCAGCAGTCAGCAGTCAGCGGTCAGCGGTCAGCGGTCAGCGGTCAGCGGTCAGCGGTCAGCGGTCAGCGGTCAGCGGTCAGCGGTCGACGAAAAGACACCACTGTCTCGTCCGCAACCCTGCGACCTGCGCACTCTCAAACAAACCGCCGCGGTACGAAGGTTTGCTCGTCGGAGGGAGTGCGGACGTACTTGTCGTCCTGCAGCGGGGGTAGCTCGATCGGCTGGTGCTCGGGTTCGTCGTAGGGAATCATGCTGAGGAGGTGGCTGATGCAGTTGAGCCGGGCGGCCTTCTTGTTGTCGGCCTCGACCACGAACCAGGGCGACTGCTTGATGTCGGTGTAGGCAAACATCTCGTCCTTGGCCCGGGCGTAATCCACCCAGTGCGTCCGGGCGGTGAGGTCCATCCCGCTCAGTTTCCACCGTTTGGTGGGATTCCGGATACGATTGCGGAATCGCCGTTCCTGCTCTTCGGCGCTGACCGAGAACCAGTACTTGATGAGGATGATGCCCGAGCGGATGAGGGCTCGCTCGAACTGCGGCGTGGTCCGCAAGAACTCGGTGTATTCCGCATCGGTACAGAACCCCATTACCCGCTCCACACCTGCCCGGTTGTACCAGCTGCGATCGAAGAGCACCATCTCGCCAGCCGAGGGGAGGTGGGCGACGTAGCGCTGGAAGTACCACTGGGTGCGTTCTTTTTCCGTCGGTTTGGGAAGGGCCACGACCCTGACGATCCGGGGATTCAGGGTTTCGGTAATCCGCTTGATGGTGCCGCCCTTCCCCGCACCATCCCGGCCCTCGAAGATGACCACCACCTTGAGGCCATCTTCGATGATGTGCTCTTGCAGCTTCACCAATTCGATCTGGAGCCGGTTGAGCTCTTTGTCGTAGGTCTTCTTGGTCAGCTCCATGGGCTCCCCGACCTGTCCGGTCTGGGGGAGGGTACTCTCGGAGGTGTCGCGGACATCGAAACTGGTCATGGCATTCGGGCAATCGTTGGGTCGAGGGAGAAAACGATCAGTGTCAGATGGTAACAGCCTGGAACTGGGCGCAAAAGGGGACCCGCAGGGGCCCGGTAGCGCCGGACCGGCGTTCCGGGCAGATTCCGTGAGGAGCGCCTCACGCATACGGCGCTGCCGATTCTACGAAAGGCCTTGATGAGCACCACCGTACCCAAGACGACCGACCCTTCCGGCAGCCAGCAAGCCCGCGAGATTCGCGAGTCCGTGGTGGTCCGTTTTGCCGGTGATTCCGGCGACGGCATGCAAATGACCGGCTCACAGTTCACCATCGAGACGGCCCTGGCAGGCCTGGACCTCACGACGTTCCCCGATTACCCCGCCGAGATCCGGGCACCCGTGGGGACGACGTTCGGCGTGTCGGCGTTCCAGATCCACTTCGGCTCGGTCGACGTCAAGACCGCCGGTGACGAGGTGGATGTCCTGATAGCCATGAATCCGGCGGCCTTGAAGGTGAGCCTGGCCAACCTCAGCCTGGGCGGGACCATCGTAGCCGACACCGGAAGCTTCAGCGAGCGCAACCTCCTCAAGGCGGGCTACGACGCCAACCCACTGGAAGACGACACCTTGGCCCCTTACCAGGTGATCCCGCTGGACATCACCCGGTTGACCATGAGCGCGGTGGAAGGTTTCGGACTCAGCAAGAAGGAAGCACTCAGGTGCCGTAACATGTGGGCGCTCGGGCTGATGCTATGGATGTACGACCGTGACCTCACGGCCACCACTGCCTGGTTGACCAAGAAATTCGCCAGCCGCGAGACGCTGGCCCAGTCCAACAACGCCGCCCTCATCGCCGGCCACGCCTACGGCGAAACAGCCGAGCTGTCCGGCAATCTCGTCGGTTACCGCGTCAAGGACGCGGATCTCCCTCCCGGGCAGTACCGGACCATCACCGGCACCGAGGCCATCGTCTGGGGACTGGTGTCCGGCCTCCGGTCGGCCGGATTGGAGCGGCTGGTCTTCGGCTCCTACCCCATCACCCCGGCGTCCCCCGTGTTGCACGCGCTGGCAAAGATGCGCGAGCTGGGCGTCTACACCTTCCAGGCCGAGGACGAAATAGCTGCCATCTGCTCGGCTATCGGGGCCTCGTACGGCGGCGCACTCGGCGTTACCTCTTCGTCCGGGCCCGGCATCGCGCTCAAGACCGAGGCGATCGGCCTGGCGGTCAGCGTCGAACTCCCGCTGGTGATCCTCAACGTCCAGCGGGCGGGGCCGTCCACCGGTTTGCCGACCAAGACCGAGCAGTCCGACCTGTTTCAGGCCGTCTACGGCCGGAACGGAGACACCCCGGTTGCCGTGCTGGCCGCGGCGACGTCAATCGATTGCTTCGACGTGGCGCGGGAGGCCGTCCGCCTGGCCACCAAGTACATGACGCCGGTGATTCTACTGTCGGACGGGTACCTGGCCAATGCTGCGGAACCATGGCTCATCCCCGACCTCGATGCACTGGAAGACTGGCCGGCACGCCAGCGAACAGACCCGGAGGGCTTCCAGCCGTTCGAGCACGATCCGGAGACTCTGGCGCGCCCTTGGGCCGTACCGGGCACCCCCGGTTTGATGCACCGGATCGGCGGGATCGAGAAGGAGCAAGGGTCGGGGCACATTTCTTATGATTCCGCCAACCATCAGGCGATGACCGATCTGCGTGTCGCGAAGATCGCCAACATCGCCAACGACATTCCCGAGCAGGATGTGGCCCTGGGAGATCGGACGGGAACGCTCGCCCTCGTCGGATGGGGATCCACCTTCGGACCGATCAACAAGGCCGTCGAGCAGGCTCGTGAGCGGGGGCAATCGGTGTCGCACATTCACCTGCGATATCTCAACCCGTTCCCGGCCAATCTGGCATCGCTGCTGGACGGGTTCGAGAAGATCCTGGTCCCGGAGATGAACGCCGGGCAGTTGGTGACCATGCTCAGAAGCCGTTACCTCGTCCCCGCCAAGGGGCTGAACAAGGTCACCGGCCAACCATTCAAGATTTCCGACGTAGCGTCGGCCATCGACGCGGCCTTGGAGTAGCCCATGACGACCACCATCCCCCAGCAGCTCAAGCCAAAAGATTTCGCCTCCGACCAGGAAGTTCGCTGGTGTCCGGGCTGCGGCGATTATGCCATCCTCAAAGCCATCCAGAAGACGCTGGCCGAACTCGAAGTCGCTCCGGAACGAACGGTGTTCGTCTCCGGCATCGGTTGCTCGTCGCGCTTTCCTTATTACATGTCGACCTACGGATTTCACACCATCCACGGCCGGGCGCCGGGGATCGCTACGGGCCTCAAACTGGCTAATCCCGACCTCGACGTGTGGGTCATTACCGGCGACGGCGACGGGTTGAGTATCGGCGGCAACCACCTGCTGCACGTGTTACGGCGGAACGTCGACCTGCAGATCGTACTGTTCAACAACGAGATTTACGGGCTGACCAAGGGACAGGTGTCGCCCACATCGCGCATCGGCACCAAATCCCCAACGTCCCCGCAGGGTTCCATCGCCCACCCACTTAGCCCGGTGGCAGTCGCCCTAGGGGCAGGCGCCCGGTTCGTGGCCCGTGCCATCGACATCGACCAGAAGCACTTGATAGAAGTCCTCACGGCGGCGCACGCACACCGGGGCGCGTCGTTCGTGGAGATCTTCCAAAATTGTCCGGTGTACAACGACGATGTGTTCCACGATTTCACCGACCGGGCCAACGCGCCAGACACCCAGCTGCACGTGGAACACGGCAAACCGCTGCGGTACGGCAAGGACGGCAACCGTGGTATCCGTCTCAAGCCGGGGGCGCTCGATGTCGAGGCCGTCGTCATCGGCCAGAACGGCATCACCGAAGACGACATCCTGGTACACGACCAGACCAACAAGACGCTGGCAGGCCTCTTGGGCACCCTCAGGCCTCCAGAATTTCCCGAGGTCCTCGGCGTGCTCTACAACGATCCCATCGACAGCTACGAAATGCAGGTGGCCGCCTTGGGCGCCGCCGGCAACGACGTGTCGCTGAACGACTTGATCCGCAAGACCAGGACCTGGACCGTGGCATGATACTCGGGAAGCGAGCTAGGAACCTCGATCCCGAGCCTTACCGCCTTACCGCCTTACCGCCCTACCGCCGGTGACCTACCGCATCGCCGCCGACCTCGTCGTTCTCACCCACTTCATGTTCGTGCTGTTCGTAGTGTTCGGGGCACTGCTGGCGCTGCGATGGCCCCGGGTGATCCTCCTTCACCTGCCGGCTGCGGTGTGGGGGGCGCTCATCGAATTCCAGGGCTGGATCTGTCCACTGACGCCCTTGGAAAACCGTTTGAGAAGCCTCGGCGGTCAGGCTGGATACGCCGGCGGATTCGTCGAGCACTACCTCCTGCCGCTGCTCTACCCAGCCGGTCTCACGAGAACCGTGCAACTCACCCTGGCGGCCGCGGTGGTGGCGGTCAATGGGTTGTTGTACGCCTTGGTATGGTTCAAGTGGAGACGAACGAGGAGTCGGTAGCGGCAGGAACGTCCGGGACGCCGACCATCGGCATGACGGCCAGCGCCGGCGGGGCGCTCGGCGCATGCTCCTCGTGGCCTACGACCAGTGTTGGCATGGCATGGCCAAGGGGGAACCAAGCCGAGAGCGTGTGGGTTATACCTTGACCCCGATGGCGCTGGCGCACCGGCAACCGGGGGCTATCCGACACAAACAGCGAGGACGGCCGATGGACCAATCAATGGGCGCTGGTTCCGTGCGTCTGCGTCAACTCGGTGCAGCCTTGATCTTGCTCGGCCTTGGTGCCGCTTCGTCCCTGGAAGGGCAGCGCCTCCATCTCAGTCCTCCTGCGAGCGCGGCTCCTCACGAGAGGACTCTAATCTCAGGATGGGTTCGCCAGGATACCACCAAACGATCGTGGACCGACAGCGACGCCTTCCGCATGACCCTCGCACCAGCGATCCTCATCGGCGCGGGTCTCCTGACGTTTCGTGACAATGGATTTCTGAATCGGCAGGACGTACGAGACTTCCGGCAGGAGCACTTCGCTGGATTCAACACCAACTTCGACGATCTCACCCGATTCTTCCCCGCGCTAGCGGTCTACGGCCTCAACCTTGGCGGAATCCCGGGTCGGCACTCGGTGGGCCGCGCCACGCTCTCCTTTGCGGTGGGGTCGGCTATCTATTTGCCGGTGGTGTTCGTACTCAAGCAAACGACCAATGTCCTCAGACAGGATGGCTCAACCGACGAGGCCTTCCCGTCGGGCCACACCGCCGCGGCCTTCTCGTAAGCCGTGTTCCTGGAGGAAGAGTATGGCTATCGGAACCGGATATACCCAGTCGACGGCTATACCGTCGCGTCG
>CAJVYZ010000026.1 GCA_913009915.1 uncultured Gemmatimonadota bacterium
TTTTTTTTTTTTAATGATACGGCGACCACCGAGATCTACACTCTTTCCCTACACGACGCTCTTCCGATCTGGTACTGCTCATCGGGCTCGACGGCGTTAGGGTCGACATCCTGGCGCAGGCCAACACGCCCAATATCGATGCCCTGGCCGAGGCCGGGTTGTTCAGCGACCAGGCGAGGACCGGCGAGGAGACGGTTAGTGGGCCGGGGTGGTCGAGTATGGTGATCGGGGTGTGGGCCGACAAGCACGGCGTGCACAACAACGATTTCACCGAAAACGCCTACCACCAGTACCCGGACTTCCTGACTCGGTTGGAGCAGGTCGATTCGACGTTCAACACCTTTGCCGTGGTCGACTGGCCACCGCTCGGTGAGCAGGTAGACGGCGGCCCGTTGTTCGGTGACGCCATCGACGTCAAAGTCACTTTCGACGGCGAAGAGATGGGCTACGACGTTGCCGATTCCCTGAGTGTCGTCGCCGCCGTCGAGCACCTCACCGATGCCGATCCCGATGCCGTGTTCGTGTACCTGGGCTACATCGACATCGTGGGCCACGACACCAGCTCGCTCGATCCGCTTTACCTGGCGGCCATCGAAGCGGCCGACGTACAGGTGGGGCAACTGATCGCCGCAGTTCGGGCTCGGGCCAGTTACCAGGACGAAGACTGGCTCATCCTCATGAGCACCGACCACGGGCGGCGCGATGACGGAGGTCACGGTGGACAGTCGCTCGAAGAACGAACCATCTTCTACTTGGCGAGCGGTGCTACACCCGATTCGCTCACCGGTATCGACCGACCTGATGGCCCCTTCGTCGTCGATGTCGCAGTGACGGCGCTGGATCACCTCGGTGTGGCGATCGACCCGGCCTGGGGGTTGGACGGAACGGTGCGGCGATAGCGGGCGGTATGGCGGTATGGCGGTAGGGCGGTAGTTTGCGGTCAGGCGGTCAGGCGGTCAGGCGGTCAGGCGGTCAGGCGGTCAGGCGGTCAGGCGGTCGGACGGTCGGACGGTCGGACGGTCGGACGGTGGCACGGCCAGCAACAAAGCCACAAGCCACAAGCCACCAGCCATCAGCCGCTTGCCGATCAAGCGGTCAGCCCGACTGGTACTTCCTACCATTCCATTGAGTCGCATGCCATTCGCTTCCATCGATACCGTTCGCTCGTGTTTTCCGGCGCTCGAGCGCATCCACAACAGTCATCCCGTCGCCTACTTCGACGGCCCGGGGGGAACCCAGGTACCGCGGGCGGTATCGCAGGCCATAGTCGACTACCTCCACCACCACAACGCCAATACCCACTGGCCCTACCCCACCAGCGTCGAAACCGATGAGGCCCTGGACCGCGCCCGGTCGGTATTTGCCGCGTTCCTGAAGTGCCAGGCGAGCGAAATCGTGTTCGGCGCCAACATGACCACCCTGACGCTGCACGCCTCCCGGGCGTTGGCACGGTCGTTCCCACCCGGCGCCGAAGTGGTGGTCACCGAGCTGGATCACCATGCCAACATCGACCCCTGGCGGGAGCTGGAAAGGGATTCGGATGTACCAGTCCGTACCGTGCGCATGTCGCCCGAAACGGGCCGACTTGACTGGGACGACTTCGAGCGTCAACTCAGTGGTTACACGGCGCTAGTGGCGATCGGTGCTGCTTCCAATGCGCTCGGCACCGTCACCGACGTGCGCCGGGCGGCCGATATGGCTCACGCGGTAGGCGCGCTGGTCTACGTCGACGGGGTCCACTACGCTCCCCACCGTTTGCCGGACGTGGAGGCGCTCGGCGCGGACCTGTTCGCCTGTTCGCCGTACAAGTTTTATGGTCCCCACCTGGGGGTCCTGTATGGCCGACTGGATCTCCTGGAAATTCTCGATCCTCCTCGGCTGCTTCCGGCTGGACAGGATCCTCCAGAGCGTTTCGAGACGGGCACCCTCAACCATGAGGGAATCGTCGGCGCGGCGGCCGGCGTCGAGTGGTTGGCCACGCTGTCCAGAGAGGACGGGTCACTACGCGACCGATTGGAGAACAGCTACGCGGAACTGGGAGCACGGGGAGAGAAACTGGTCGACCAACTCTGGTCCAGCCTCTCGGCCATCGATGCCGTTCGCCTGTACGGCCCCCCGCCAGGCGAACCACGGACCGACACGCTGGCGTTTACAGTGAAGGGGCGCTCGTCCGCATCGGTCGCCCGATTCCTTGCCGACAAGGGCGTGTTCGTCTCCAACGGCGACTTCTATGCCCAGACCATGGTGGAACGCCTGGGACTGCAGCCGGACGGGTTGGTTCGCGCGGGATGCGCGTGCTATACGACGGCGGAAGAAGTCGATCGGTTGGTCATGGGAGTTCGTGAGGTAGCCAAAGGCAACGGGATATGAAATATCGGTAGGGGCGACGCATGCGTCACCCCTACCGTTCACCCACAACCCACAACCCACAACCCATAGCCCATAGCCCAGCACCGCTCTGGGCGATACATTCTCGCTCGTTATCATACATCGTGACACAGGACCGCCCCATGCCCCTCTTCATCAAGAACGGTGAAATCGTCACCGCGTCCGACCGTTATCGCGCCGACATCTACTGTGCCGGCGAGACGATCTCCCGTATCGAACCGACCATCGACCAGTCCGAATTGCCGAGGAACGTGGAAGTCATCGAGGCGGCGGGGAAACTGGTGTTCCCGGGGTTCATCGATCCGCATGTGCACATCCACTTGCCGTTCATGGGCACGCTGGCCAAGGACGACTATGAATCGGCCAGCAAGGCGGCACTGGCGGGCGGTACCACTACGGTGATAGAGATGATTTGTCCGGGGCCCGACGACGAGCCGCTGGACGCTTTCGACGAATGGGCGTCGCGTGCGGAGCCGCTGGCGGCCGTGGACTACTCGTTCCACATGTCGGTGGTACGGTTCGACAAGAAGGCGCAGCGGCAATTCCGCACCATCGTAACGAAGAAAGGCATTCCCTCGTTCAAGGTGTTCCTGGCGTACAAGGGCGCCCTCAATCTGTCGGACGAGGATCTGTTCGGCACCCTGCGGTTGGCCCGTGACCTGGGCAGCATCGTCACAGCCCACTGCGAGAACGCCGAGGCCATCGATGCCATGCAGCAGGCCCTGGTGGCGGAGGGAAAGGTCGGCCCCGAGTACCACTACGTCTCGCGGCCGCCCATCGTCGAAGCCGAGGGCGTGCACCACATCCTGACCTTCGCCGAGCTGACCGGGGCCCACGTGTACACGGTCCACACCTCATGCGACGAGGCGGTGCGGACGGCCCTGGGGGCGCGCTACCGTGGGGTCGATGTCTGGATCGAGGCGGTGGTGCCGCACCTCGTGCTCGACAAGAGCTACGCCGAGCGACCCGATTTCGAGGGTGGCAAGTACGTGATGTCGCCGCCGCTCCGGGACAAGCGCAACCAGCCCGTGTTGTGGAACGCCATCGCTCGGCGCTTCATCAGCACCATCGGCACCGATCACGCCCCGTTCGATTTCGTCGGTCAAAAAGACCTGGGCCGCGACGACTTCGCCAAGATCGCCAACGGCATCCCGTCGCTGCAGGAGCGAATCGGTCTGGTGTACACCCACGGTGTGACGGCGGGCCGGATAGATCTGGCCACCATGGTCGATGCCTGCAGCACCCAGGCCGCCAAGATATTCGGGATGTATCCTCGGAAAGGCACCGTGGCGATCGGCAGTGACGCCGATCTGGTGGTGTTCGATCCTGGCTACCGCGGCCACTTCTCCCGCGCCACCAGTCACTCGAAGGTGGACTACAACGCATACGAGGGATGGGAAATACGGGGGCGTGCCAGCGTAGTGACGGTCCGGGGTGAGGTGCAGGCCAGGGACGGCGAGTTCGTGGGCACCATCGGGCGGGGTCGCCTAGTGGAGCGAGACGCTACGCATTAGGGCTGGGATCTTGGGCTGGGAACTTCCCGGTCCCCACTCTCCGCTGCTAGCTGTTGCTTGTTGACTTCCCTCCGCTTTCTCTCCAGCATTAAAACTGACCCGGCTCTGGCGCATCGTCCGCGGGGCCGGTTCCTCTTTCTGAAAGTTCCATATGACGACGGCGTTACGCAACTTCATCGGCGGGGAGTGGGTCGAGTCATCCGCCACGTCCCACCACGAGGTCGTCAACCCCGCCACCGGCGAGGTGCTGGGTCAGACTCCGCTGTCTGGAGCCGCCGAGGTCGATCAGGCCGTGGCGGCGGCCCGGGACGCGTTCACCACTTGGCGCAGGGTGCCACCGGTGGTCCGGTCGCGGTACCTGTTCAAGCTCAGGGCCCTGATGGAGGAGCGGTTCGAGGACTTGGCCTCGTCGGTCACCCGGGAGAACGGCAAGACGCTGCACGAGTCGCGCGGGTCGGTGCAGCGCGGCATCGAAAACGTGGAGCACGCCTGCGGTATTCCCACGTTGATGATGGGCCAGGCCCTAGAGGACATCGCCACCGGCATCGACTGCGAGTTCGTACGCCAGCCAATCGGGGTGTGCGCGGCGATCACCCCGTTCAATTTTCCGGCGATGGTGCCATTGTGGTTCTGGCCCTATGCCATCGCCACGGGCAACACCTTTATCCTCAAACCTAGCGAGCAGGTCCCCCTGACAGCGGCGCTGTTGGTCGAATTGGCCGCCGAGGCGGGTCTGCCTCCGGGTGTGCTCAACATGGTGCACGGGGGCAAGGACGCGGTCAACGCGCTGCTGGCGCATCCCGGAATCGCGGCGATCTCCTTTGTGGGATCTTCGCCGGTGGCCAAGCACGTCTATACCGAGGCGGCTGCCACTGGCAAGAGGGTGCAGGCGTTGGGTGGCGCCAAGAATCACATCGTCATCATGCCGGACGCCGATATGGATCAAGCGGTCGCCAACATTACCGAATCGATCTTTGGCTGCGCCGGCCAGCGCTGCCTGGCGGGCAGTGTCATGCTGGCTCCAGGCAAGGCCTACGAGCCGTTCCGTGAGAAACTCCTCGCGTCGGCCAAGAGTCTCAAGATGGGCTATGGGTTGGACGAGGGGGTGACACTCGGGCCGGTGGTATCGGCCAGGGCCAAGGAGCGAGTGACGGCCATGATCGACAGCGGTAAATTGGAAGGCGCGGCCTTGCTGTTGGACGGGCGCGCCGGCGCTGTGGCCGACTATCCCAAGGGGTCCTTCATAGGCCCGACGGTGTTCGATGGCGTCGAACCGTCGATGCGCATTGGTCACGAGGAGATCTTCGGGCCGGTCGCCTCGGTCACCCACGTCGAGGACCTCGACGACGCAATTGCCAAGGTGCACGCCTCGGGGTTCGCCAACGCCACGTCGATTTTCACTACCAGTGGCCGGTCGGCACGCGAGTTCCGTTACAACGTCGGGGTGAGCATGATCGGCGTCAATATCGGCGTAGCGGCACCGATGGCGTTCTTCCCCTTTGGGGGAACCAAGGGGTCTTTCTACGGCGACTTGAAGGCTCACGGGCACGATTCGGTGCAGTTCTATACCGACAAGAAAGTGGTGATTTCTAGGTGGTGATAATGCAGTGCGCAGTGCGCAGGTCGTAGTGCGCAAGGATTATTTGGTTGCATGTACAGTCCGTTTGTGTCGACAACAAGCCTGCGCACTGCGACCTGCGTACTGCGCACTATGAGGTCTCTCTATGCGATCCGTCACCGGCGGCTTGATTCAAATGTCCAACGCCATCAACGACCCCGATGCCTCGATCGAGGATATTCGGGAAGCGATGGTCGAGAAGCACCTACCATTTATTGAAGAAGCTGGCAAGAAGGGAGTGCAGATCCTCTGTCTACAGGAAATGTTCAACGGCCCGTACTTCTGTCCCAGCCAGGATGCGCGCTGGTGTGACATCGCCGAAGCGATCCCCGGGCCCACCATCGAACAGATGCAGCCGCTCGCCAGGAAGCACTCGATGGTCATGATCGTCCCGATTTACGAGCGCGAAGTCGCCGGCGTGTACTACAACACTGCCGCCGTGATCGACGCCGACGGCACATACCTCGGCAAGTACCGCAAGAACCACATTCCCCACACGTCAGGATTTTGGGAAAAATTCTTCTTCAAGCCGGGCAACCTGGGGTACCCCACGTTCAAGACGGCCTACGCCACCATCGGCGTGTACATTTGCTACGATCGCCACTTCCCGGAAGGCGCCCGGCTCCTGGGGCTGCACGGCGCGGAGATCGTGTTCAATCCTTCCGCCACGGTGAAGGGGCTGTCGCAATACCTGTGGAAACTGGAACAGCCGGCGCACGCGGTGGCCAACGGTTTCTTCATGGGGTGCAACAACCGTGTCGGCACCGAAGCACCGTGGAATGTCGGCGAGTTCTACGGCTCCAGCTACTTTGTCGACCCCCGCGGCAACTTCCTGGCCGAGGGCAGCGAAGATCGGGACGAGCTGATCGTCGCCGAGATGGATCTCGACATGATCGAGGAGGTACGGCGGACGTGGCAGTTCTATCGCGACCGCCGGCCGGAGACGTATGGGGATATGGTGGAGCAATTGCCATGAGAACATGTGCGTCGTGCGTTGTGCGTTATGCGCAGTAGGAGTATCAGCGCAAATGAGCTTTCCCTAAAGAACCCACGCACGACGCACAACGCACATTCCCAAGAGGTTCTATGGATTCCAACACCGTTCGTCAGAAGCACGCTGAGTTCCTCTTCCCCTGCGTGGCCAACTACTACCAGGAACCACTGGTCATCATCGGGGGTCATGGGTCGCAAGTACGGGACGCAGACGGGCGGGAGTATCTCGACTTCTTCGGCGGTATTGTTACGCTCGGGCTGGGCTACGCTCATCCGGAGGTGGTCAAGCGAGTCCAGGACCAGGTCGCCAGGCTGACGCACACGTCGACCCTGTACCAGACGGAGGAGATCGTGCGCGTGGCCGAGAAACTGGCTGCCATCACGCCCGGGAAGCTCAAGAAGAGCTTCTTTACCACCAGCGGCACCGAGGCCGACGAGACCGCCATCCTGCTGGCCAAGATCTATACGGGGAGCCAGGAGATCGTGGTGTTGCGGCACGGCTATGCCGGGCGCAGCCTGCAGGCCATTGCCATTACCGGCCACTCACCGTGGCGCCTCATTCCCAGCCAGGTGGCCGGCATCAAGCACGGCCACCCGGCCTACTGCTATCGCTGTCCCTTCGGGCTCGAGTATCCTAGCTGCGAGGTGAAGTGCGCCCAGGATCTGGACGAACTGATCCGCACGGAAACCAACGGCAAGCCAGCCGCGTTCATGGCCGAGCCGATCCAGGGCGTGGGTGGGTTCATCACCCCGCCCAAGGAATACTTCGAGATAGCCGTCGGCATCATTCGCAAGTACGGCGGCGTGTTCATCTGCGACGAGGTCCAAACCGGATTCGGCCGCACGGGCGATCACTGGTGCGGCATCGAGCACTGGGGTGTCGAGCCCGAGATCATGACTTTTGCCAAAAGCGTGGCCAACGGGTTCCCGGTGGGAGCCACCATCGCCACGGATGAGGTGGCCGACGCCTTCACGGGATTGTCGCTGTCGACTTTCGGGGGGAATCCCATTTCCATGGCCGCAACCGAAGCGACCATCGACGTCATGCAACGAGAGGATGCTCCCCGGCGTGCCGCCGAGCGGGGCGCCCAGCTTCGGGCCCACCTCGAATCGTTCAAGGAGAAGTATCCCTTCATCGGAGACGTGCGGGGCATGGGGTTGATGCAGGCGATTGAGTTGGTGGAGGACCGGGAAAGCAAGACACCTGCGGCAGGTAAGGCCGGCCAACTGATGGAGGCAACCAAACGACGAGGGCTTCTGATCGGTAAGGGCGGTCTGTATGGCAACGTCATGCGCATCGCGCCGTCGATGTTGATTTCCGCCGCTGATATCGACGAAGGCATCCGTCTGCTGGACGCGGCGTTGGCGGAGATCGATTGAGCGGCACCGCGGACGCCGGGTACGACCCGGCACTCGCCAACGAAGACCTGCTGCCGGTATCGCACGATCGGCGCACCTGGAACATGTGGAACATCGCTGCGCTGTGGGTCGGCATGGCCATCACCATCCCGACTTACACGCTGGCCTCAAGCCTGGTCGATCGCGGCTGGACCTGGCAGGCAGCGGTGGGGTCGGTGGTACTCGGCAACATCATCGTGCTGATCCCCATAGCGCTCATCTCTCACGCAGGCACGCGCTACGGCATTCCTTTCCCCGTCCTGGCCCGATCGTCGTTCGGCGTGTTCGGCGCCAACATCCCATCCATCCTCCGCGCCATAGTGGCCTGCGGCTGGTTCGGCATCCAGACGTGGATCGGCGGGTTTGCCATCTTCAAGTTGGTCGAAGTATTGTGGCCCGGCATCGCCACGCTGCCGTTGCTGGTGCCGGGGTGGTTCGGCATCGGCACGGGTGAATTTTGTTCTTTCATGCTGTTCTGGGCCATCAACCTGTGGATTGCCCTCCGGGGGATGGAGTCCATCAAGTTCCTGGAAACGTGGGGTAGCCCTTTTCTCATGGCGATCGCCGCGTTGCTGTTCATCTGGGCGTGGGTCAAGGTCGGTGGCCTGGGGCCCATGCTGGAAAACCCGGTGAGGAGTGGTGTGGACGGAGGGAAAACGGGCATCACCAGCGTGTTCGGGGCCGGGTTGACCTCGGCTGTGGCGTTCTGGGGCACCATGGCGCTGTCGATTCCTGATTTTTCGCGCTACGCCAAGTCGCAGCGCGATCAGGTCCTGGGACAGGCGTTGGGATTACCCGTTACCATGGGCGTGTTCGCCTTCATTGGCGCCACGGTGACCGCGGCCACGGTGGTGATCTTCGGGACCCGCATCTCCGATCCCGTGGAGCTGCTGTCGCGGGTGGGCGGTCCGGTCACCGTGGTCGTCGCCATGCTGGGACTCACCGTCGCCACGCTCACCACCAACATCGCCGCCAACGTGGTGGCGCCGGCCAACGGCTTCAGCAACGTGGCTCCGTCGAAGATCTCGTTTCGGACCGGCGTCGTCATCACCGCCGTGATCGGCGTTCTCATGATGCCCTGGAGGCTTTACAACGATGCCGCAGCCTACATCTTCACCTGGCTCATCGGGTACGGCGCATTGCTCGGGCCGGTGGCGGGCATCATGATCGCCGACTATTTCCTGCTCCGGCGCGGGCAGTTGGACGTCGATGCCCTGTATCGCCGGAGGGGACCCTATCAGTACCACGGCGGTGTCAACCGGGTGGCGGTCGTGGCGCTGGTGCTCGGCGTTGCCCCGAACTTCCCGGGCTTCCTGGGCGCCCTCGGTGTACTCGACCCGCCCGCGTGGGCCGTGGCGGTGTACAACTGGGCCTGGTTCGTGGGCTTCGGTCTGGCCGGAGGCGTCTACGTCATGGGAATGAAGATCCTGGATCCGCTAGCCGCCGCCCCTCGCAACGGAGAGTATGCCGGTGACTGAATTGGCCCCGGCACTGTCGGCCGACGACCTGGAAGCACGCTTCGCCGACATCGCCCCGCCGCTGAACGCCAATGCCGCCAAGGCGGAAGCCGATCGGTGCCTCTACTGTTACGACGCACCGTGCACCATCGCCTGTCCCACAGGTATCGACGTGCCGGCGTTCATCAAGAAGATCGCCAGCGGCAATGTGCGGGGGTCGGCCCGGGTGATCCTGGAGGCCAACCCGTTCGGCCATTCCTGCGCCCGCGCCTGCCCCGTTGAGATCCTATGCGAGGGAGCGTGCGTGTACCACGCCCGGGGCGAGCCACCTATCGAGATTGCCCTCCTGCAGCGGCACGCAACGGACTACGCTCTCGAGACGAGGCTGGCGCTGTTCAGCGCCGGCGAACCCAATGGTATGCGGGTGGCCGTGATTGGCGCGGGTCCCGCCGGCCTGTCGTGTGCCCGGGAGTTGTGCCGCTGGGGATACGCGGTCACATGTTTCGAGGCCAAGGCGCAACCCGGGGGCCTGTGCACTTATGGCATCGCCGAATACAAGCTGCGGCCCGATACGGCCCTGGCTGAGGTGGCCGACATCATCGACTTGGGCGTCGAATTGCGGACAGGGGTGGCCGTAGGGCGAGACATCGGTTTCGACCAACTGCTGGCGGACTACCATGCGGTGTTCGTCGGAGTGGGCCTGGAGGGCGGCCGGGAATTGGCTATCGCCAACGAGAACGTCGAAGGAGTGGTGGAAGCGCTCGATTTCATCGCCACCCTCAAGGGACAGCCGTACCCCGATACCAAAGTGGGTCGCACGGTAGTGGTGATCGGCGGCGGCAACACCGCCATCGACGCGGTCACCCAGGCCAAGCGGTTGGGGGCCGAGCGAGCCGTGATCGTCTATCGTCGCGGAGAAGCCGACATGCCGTGTTACGACTACGAGTATCAACTGGCGAAGAACGACGGTTGCGAATTCCGTTTCCATGCCACCCCCAAGGCCATCGTTGGTACCAAGCACGTAGTCGGCCTGGAGGTCACCACACCGGACGGCGACGACGTCATCCCCTGTGACATGATCATCAAGGCCCTCGGCCAGGACCCCGCGCCCGGGTTCGACATTCCCGACGATCCCCGGGTGTTCACCGGTGGTGACTTTTCCAATAGGGGAGCGGAGATCGTGAACGCGGCGGCGGAAGGAATGGCGGCCGCGAGGAAGATCGATCAGCAGCTTAGGACGTAGTAAGTCGTTGTCGGTGATCAGTTATCAGGGTGGCGTAAGCCCTCTTCGGATCAGCGGGATCAAGCATCCTGATCACTGATGACTCAGCTACACCTCTGTTGGAGTTCGCCATGTCAGACCTATCCGTCGATTTCGCCGGGATACGATCTCCCAACCCCTTCTGGCTCGCCTCCGGGCCGCCGACCAACACCTACGACCAGGTGGCTCGGGCGTTCGATACCGGTTGGGGCGGCGCCGTGTGGAAGACGGTGGGCGAACCCGTCATCAATGTCTACTCGCGCTACGGATCGGTTGATTTGGGCCCCAACCGGATGATGGGCTTCAACAACATCGAGCTGATCTCCGACCGTCCCGTGGAAGACAACCTGCGGGAAATTGCCGACGTCAAGCGGAACTACCCCGACAACGCCGTGATCGTATCACTGATGGTGGAAAGCACGCGCGACGCGTGGCACGAGATGGTGAAGCGAGCCGAGGACACCGGAGCCGACGGGCTGGAGCTAAATTTCGGATGCCCACATGGCATGAGCGAGCGGGGCATGGGTGCGGCGGTGGGACAGGTGCCTGACTACACCTGTGACATCGTCGGCTGGGTCAAGGAGGTGGCGACGACGCCGGTGATCGTCAAGCTGACCCCCAACGTTACCGATATCAGCTACATCGCCCGCGCGGCCGTTCGCGGCGGGGCCGACGCGCTGTCGCTCATCAACACCATCAACTCCATCGTCGGCGTCGATCTCGACAGCCTGACGCCGCTTCCCGATGTGGCCGGCAAATCGAGCCACGGCGGCTACTGCGGCCCGGCGGTCAAGCCGATCGCGCTGCACCTGCTGTCGGCAGTGGCGGGTGACGAAGAGGTCGCAGTTCCCATCTCCGGTATCGGCGGGATCGCCACCTGGCGAGACGCCGCCGAGTTCGTCGCCTTGGGAGCGTACACGCTGCAGGTGTGTACCGCGGTGATGCACTACGGCTTCCGGGTGGTGGAAGACATGATCGACGGCCTGTCAGGCTGGATGGACGACCGGGGCTACGCCACGCTGAGCGATTTCCGTGGGTCGGCCGTGGCCAAGGTGGCCAAGTGGGAAGACCTCGATCTCAACTACCACCTGGTAGCGAAGATCGACCAGCAGGCGTGCATCCAGTGCCAACTCTGCTGGGTGGAGATCGGAAGAGCACACGTCTGAACTCCAGTCACACTGATATATCTCGTATGCCGTCTTCTGCTTGAAAAAAAAAAACACAACCCCCCCCCCCCCCCCCTCAC
>CAJVYZ010000027.1 GCA_913009915.1 uncultured Gemmatimonadota bacterium
ACACACGGTCCTGGTAGCTGCTATATATTTCGACACCGCTGTCAAAGGCCTTTATCACGGTTGACGCGAATTGATTTAATCCATCCAAAAAGCTGATAGGGCTACTGACTGTGTTTTCCATATTTTCCTTTAAATTGAAAAACATGTTGAACGGGACGCCGAGGAACAGATCGGCGCTCCGCTGGTAGAGCTGGCATGACAGACGGCCGTCGGCAACCGCAAACTGGAACAGCGTGTGGCACGGCATCAACGCCATGCGCGGCAGATCGGCGACGTTCCATGCGCTCACGACGAGTCGGCGGGAATCCGGATTGGCTCGGATTTCTTTCACGACGTTGGAGATCTGGTCTACCGACCGACCATCGGGCGCGGGCCAGGAGCGCCATTGGTAGCCATATATCGGTCCCAGGCTTCCGTCCTCGTCGGCCCATTCGTCCCAGATGGTGACCCCGTGGTCGTTCAGCCACCGCACGTTGGTTTCGCCCCGCAGAAGCCACAACAGTTCATAGATGATCGACTTGAGGTGCACCTTCTTGGTGGTAACCAGCGGGAACCCTTCCGTAAGGTCGAACCGAAGCTGGTGGCCGAATAAGCTGCGTGTTCCCGTGCCCGTCCTGTCGGTCTTCGGTTGTCCCGAGTCGAGCACCTGCTGTAACAGATCGAGATACTGGCGCACGTCTAGTTCCTGTCGGCGAGAGCTATGCGTGATTGGCCATACCCGGCGGATCGTTCGAGTGTCCGCAAGGCCTCGGCGATGTCGGGCGGAAGCCGCACCGCGTGCGGACCCGTCTTGAGTTGGTCGAGCGGTGCCCATTCCTCCGTCAGGATCACCCCCGGGTTGAGGATCCCCCGTGGGTCGAACGCCGCTTTGACCAGGGCAAACAACGCCATGATGTCGCTACCGTAGAGCCGCTCGACCAAGCCGGCGCGAAGGCGGCCGTCACCGTGTTCACCGGCCGGTGTTCCCCCGAGCCTGAGAACCTCGTCGGTGACCGCGGTCATCAGCGCGCCGACTGCCTCTTCCCATCCCGGCCGATCGACATCAGGGAGGACGTTGACGTGCAGGTGCCCGTCTCCGGCATGTCCAAAGATCACCACTGGCAAGCCCAGATCGCTCGCCCGTGCCCGGACGAATCGGAGGTACGCCGTCAACCGGTCGAGGGGTACGCAGCCGTCTTCGATGACCTGCAGTGACCTCCGCGAATCGGGGAGGCCGGCGAGGATCGGACTCGCCGCGTGTCGTAACCGCCACAGATCTGCAAACTCGGCCTCGCTGAGGGCCGTCTGCACGTCATCGGCCCACGCGTCGACCGCCCGGACCGCGTCCCCGACCCGGCCTCGCATTTGCCGGGCACCCTCGGCCTCGAACTCCACCAACAGTACCGCGGCTCCGGCAGGTCGCTCAGCGGGGGGGAGCACTTCCAGGAAGCTCCGGTCCAGGAACTCTACGGCCGAGGGCTCTAGTCTACCAAGTGCTGTGACCACATCGGCCAGGGCGTCGAGGTCCCGCAGCTGAATGAGCATGCCGCCGATGTGACGGGGAACGGCAACCAAATCCCACTCGATTTCGGTGATGATGCCCAGCGTTCCCTCCGAACCGATCACCAGGTCGACCAAGTCACCGGATGCCGAGTAGGCGTCCAGGGCGAACCCTGAGGTGTTCTTCCGGGTCCGGGGGAACCGTTCCTCGATCAACTCGTGCGATCGGGCGATGGCCGGTGCCGCCTGGTCAGCGAATCGAGCAAGCGCCAGAGCATCAGCCGCCCCGGCGCTCGCGCCTCGCTCCAGCGTGCATGATTCGCCATCGGCCGTCACCAATTCCACCGCGTGTACCCATGGCCGTACGGGACCATACTTCACCGACCGTGCTCCGGCGGCATTGGTGGCCACCATTCCGCCCAACGTGGCAAACGCTCCACTCGAAGGATCCGGCGGCAGTCGCAGTCCGTACGCCCTCGCCGCATCCGCCAGAGTTTGGTACGTCACCGACGCCCCCGTCACGGCTCGCCGGCGGCCGGGATCGACCTCGAGCGCCACCGGCTGCATGCGAGTCAGGTCGACGATGACGCCGGCGCCAACACTGCTGCCCGAGACGGCGCTCCCGGCTCCCCGGGTAACCAGTGGTACGCCAAGTTCTGCAGCCCAGCAGACCAAGCGCTCGAGGTCGGCCACCGTTTCGGGAAGGCTTACGGCATCGGGGAGGATGCGGTAGATGCCGGCGCCTTCGGCATAGGCGGCCCGGGCTCGCACGTCCGTGCGAAACGCGCCGCCAAACCGTGCCGGTGGGAGGAGGGTGGTCATTGCTGGCTCGGTTGAAGGGACGCCCCGCGGCCCAGGCGCCGGAAATACCAGCGCACCATGCGATTGCTGGGCGCCACGAAACAGGTAGTCGCCAGAATGCGGTACACCTCACCGCGGGTGATCTTGACCGTGCCTCCCTCGACCAATCGGCCGTCGTCCGCCGCCGCCAGGCTCAGGGTCCGCACCGCGAAATACAACGAGGTGAGACAGAATAACCGAACGCGATACTGGGTTGCCGGAAACAGCGTCGTGTAGTGGAGCGCATCCTGCAGATGGCTCCTGGCCTTGTCGATCAATACCGCGAACACCCTGCGGGAGGCGTCGGCATGGCCCGGTCCGAATAGCTCATCGACTTCGATGCCCTCTCGCTCACACAGCTCCCGGGGAACGAAACTCCATCCGAGTCGATGATCCTTGGCCGCGTCCTTGATGATGTTGGTCAACTGCAGCCCCAGGCCAAAGCTGGTCGCGTAGGCCTCGAGTTGCGGAATGCGGTTCCGATCCCGCTGGGCCAGCTTCAAGCTGAAGAGGGCCGTCAGCAAATGGCCCACTGTGCCGGCTACGTAGTAGCAGTATCGGTCGAGATCTTCGAGCCGCTCGAGGGAGGGTATGGCGCTCCCCGCGGTTACCGGTTCCCGGCTGAACTCTGCCATCCCGGCACACATCTCCTCCACCCATGGGCGAACGGCCCCCTGCTCGTCGGGGTCGAGGCGGCCGAAGGCCCGCAACACCCGGTCGGCATGGTGGCATAGGTGATCCTCCGCCGATCGGTTTCCGGAAAATGCCTCCCGGAGGTAGTCGACGTCATCTCCAGGAGCGGCCACGTTCTCAGCGAATCGCTGCAGCAACGCGCGCTTGTCCCCGGCCGGGAGATGCTCCGCGTCTTCTATAGTGTCGGCGATGCGGCACAACAGATAAGCCACCATGACCGACCGTTCGAGATCGGGGGGCAGCAGCTTGATGCACAAGGCAAATGTCCGCGACACCTTGGGCAACATCTCCCCACAATAGGCGAGGTCGCGTTCCGGAGAGGGGACGATCGGAGCCGAGTCCGGCTCGATCCGGACGCGGTGGGTGGTCGGTGGTTCGGCGGGTACGGGCACGGGTGAAAACTAGCGGCCCGGGCTCCGGCTGGCCATCCGCCCGGCTAGGTCACCGCGAAGTACGGTCTGGGTAGCGGGCGGTCACCGCCTCGAGGGCCCGCCCCAACCGGATGGCGGCCGGGTGATCGTTGGGGACCTGTTGGTCCAGCTGGCGCCCTGGCCTGGATGGGTCTGCCAAGGGGCGGAACACCAACTCCACGGTCAGGTGGCTGTGGCGGGGCGCCCCGGGATCGATCCACGCCCTGAGACGCACCACCTCAGGTCCCAAGGGACGATCGTCGGTCGCGGTTCCGGTGCCGGCGTCGAACCACGGGGTCTCCAGGTAGCCGTCTTGGAGCTGAACGACGGTCACCGGGAAGGTGTCCACCACCAACTGGTCGGCTAGTTCCTGGGTGGCCAGGTCGGGCGGCAGCGCCACATCGACCCGAACCGCCCCGGTCACCGGGGCGAGCTGCGGGGGGCGGGTGGAATTGGGGTTGCAGCTGAGGGCCGCCAGGACGAGGAGGGAATGCCAGGAATATCGAATGCCCAGAATATCGCATAATGAAATTCGCCGGTGGTCCTTCCTGTCATTGTTCGATATTCGATATTCTGGGCATTCGATATTCATTATTCTCCGCCGCAGTCAGATCCCAAGGTCCATCGCCACCGGCTGTTCGGCGGAGTAGTCGTAGAATCCCTTGCCACTCTTTCTACCGTACAGCCCGGCCATGACCATCCGCTTGAGTAGTGGAGGTGGTGCGTAGCGCTGTTCGCGATACTCGGCGAACATAATTTCCGCGATCTTGTAGGTGGTGTCGTTGCCGACGAAATCCAGCAGCGCGAGTGGCCCCATCGGGTAGCCGCAGCCCAGTTTCATGGCGTTGTCGATGTCCTCGATGGAGGCGACGCCGGTTTCCAGTGCCCGGATGGCGTCCAGCAGGTAGGGCACCAGCAAGAGATTGACGATGAACCCGGAGCTGTCTTTGGCCGCCACGGCCGTCTTCCCCAGGCTTCCGGCAAAGGCAAACGTGGTGTCGAAAGTGTCTTGGCTGGTGGTGATCGTGCGGACGACTTCAACCAGCCTCATCAGGGGTACTGGATTGAAAAAATGGAGGCCGACGAACCGATCCGCCCGATCGGTGGCCGCCGCCATGGCCGCAATGGTCAGGCTCGAGGTATTGGAGGCGAAGATGGTGGACGCCGGGCACAGATTGTCCAGTTCCTGCCACAGGACGTTCTTGATTTCCAGGTCTTCCGTGACAGCTTCGATGACGATGTCACAATCCTTCAGGGCGGCCATGTCCGTGACGAACGATAAACGGCTCAGCGTAGCGTCGCGGTCCTCCTCGTTGAGCTTGCCCTTCTCGACGAACTTGGCCAGGGATTTCTCGATTCCGGCTTTCCCCTTTTGGAGTGGGGCGTCGTCGACCTCGCGCACGACCGTCGTGTAGCCGGCCGCAGCCGCCACTTGTGCCACGCCGCTTCCCATCAGGCCACAGCCGAGTACGCCCACTTTCTTGATTTCTGTCATGCGTTGTTGTCCGTAGTTGGTGGTTAGGATCCTAATGCTTTGCGAAGTTCATCGGTGACCTGCTTCAGCAGGCTGGGTGATCGCTCGGGAAGTTGATGTCCCGGCTTGATGGTACCGCGCTCCAAATGATCCAGGGCGCGCTCCAATCCCAGACGCGTTCGTTCTGCGTGCGGGCGGTATGTGCCCCAAACGAGCGCTGCCAGGGCGGCCCCGGCGATGATGGGAATGGGGACCAACACGAGCATGACACCGGTACTCGCCAGGACGCCCGTACCGATGGCGCCGCCCCCCAAGAGCACCGTCCCTCCCCCGAGGTGTCCGTTCCTTTCCTTGCCCAGATTGGCCCGCATCAGCACGTGGCAATAGCCGTCCTCGAGTTCGGTCACTATGGCCGTCACCAATCCGGCCTTGGCCAGCATGAACGGCTTACGCCCGCCGCCGAACGCTGCCGAAGATCGTTTGAAGGCCACTTGGAGGCCGGGGAGCGGTTCCCAGTCGATTCGCCCGGGCTGATGCCGCTGAACCGTGAAGAGTTCCTGGTCGTCGATCCATCGCAGCAGAGACTCCTCGATGGCCTCGGTAGTACCCTGCGTCACTCGCTCGGCCGTGACCTGTGCGGGTCCCACCAGCCGGTTCGCCAGGCCTGATGCTGTTGCCGCCGGCGTCCGGTTTTGTTCTTCCAGCAGCGCCTGCTGCAGGAATCCGTCGGGAATACCAACGTCCTTCCCCAGTTGGCGAACTTCTTCCCACGAGAGGTTGTCGCCGATGTCCCGGTCGGCCGTTTGCAGCTCGGCCGCCCGCATGATGATCCGCTCCAGGGCCTCCCGGTCGATCGGTCGTGGAACTAGATCCGCCATTCAGTCCTTCGGCTCGGCTGGTTCGGCGGGCTGCGTTTCCCTCGTCAGTTGGGGTAGCCCGCCCAGCAGGGGGTTGGGGGCCGGCAGTGCTTCGGGCGCCCCGGCAACCTCGGTCGAACTCGCCGACCGTTCTACCGGCCTGTCCAGGAACGGCCTGAACAGTTCAATGGGAATCGGGAAGATGGTCGTCGAGTTGTTCTCCGCGGCGATCTCGCTGACCGTCTGCAGGTAACGCAACTGGATGGCGCTGGGCTCCTTGGCCAGAACCGAGGCCGCTTCCGCGAGCGCTGCCGAGGCTTGGAGTTCGCCTTGGGCGGCGATGACCTTGCCACGCCGTTCGCGCTCGGCCTCCGCTTGCCGGGCCATGGCCCGCTTCATCCCCTCGGGCAGGTCCACGTCCTTGACCTCCACCGCCGACACTTCGATCCCCCATGGGTCGGTACGCTTGTCGATGATGGTCTTGAGGATGCCGTTGATTTTTTCACGGTCCGACAACACCTCATCCAACTCCACCTCACCCAGTACGGCGCGCAATGTCGTCTGCGCCAGCTGGCTGGTGGCGTAGAGGTAATCCTCTATGTCGATGACGGCTCTGGCCGGTTCGGACACCCGCATGTACAGCACGGCGTTGACCTTGACCGACACGTTGTCCCGGGTAATGACGTCCTGCGGCGGGATGTCCAGCGCCATGATCCTAAGTGACACTCGCTTCTGAGTGGCAAACCCAAGCGGAAGGAAAATCAGCCCAGGCCCCTTGGTGCGCTGGTACTTGCCCAGGAAGAACACCACTCCCCGTTCGTATTGTTTGAGGATGCGCAAGCTCGCGAAGATGTAACCGACGCCGATACCGGCGGCAAACAAGAGTTCCATCATGTCTTCACCTCACTCGTGATACGCCTCGACGATCACCGCCGCACCTTGGCCACCACCGATGCAGGCGCTGCCGATGCCGAACCGGCCACCTGTGCGCCGGAGGGCGTGCAATAGATGCAGGGTGATCCGTGTCCCGCTGGCGGCCAGCGGGTGCCCGATGGCGATGGCGCCGCCATCCGTGTTGGTCTTGCTGCGATCGAGCTCAAGTTCACGCTCGACCGCAAGGTACTGAGCTGAAAACGCCTCGTTGACTTCCACGAGGTCCATGTCGTCCAGGGACATGCCCGCCTTGGCCAGTGCCTTGGCGATGGCCGGCGCCGGCCCGATTCCCATGTACTTCGGCTCCACGCCCACTATGCCCCAGGACACCAGCCGGCCGATGGGCTTGAGACCGCGCTCGGCGGCGGACGTGTCCGAGGCGATGACTACGGCCGCGCCCCCGTCGCAGATTCCCGAGGCGTTACCGGCCGTTACCACCCCGTCCTTCTTGAAGTACGCCGGCAACTTGGCCAGGCGTTCGATGGTGGTGTCGGGCCGCATGTGTTCATCGGCGGCCCAGTCATCCGTTTGCTTGGTCTTGCGGTTCTTGATGGGGACCGGAATGACCTCGGGCTCGAAATGGCCCCCGTCCCACCCCGCCTTGGCGGCTTGCTGACTGCGGAGGGCGTACTCGTCGACGTCCGTGCGCGGGATGGAGTACTTGTCCGCCAGGTTCTCCGCGGTTTGCGCCATCGAGCAACCGCATTGTGGGTCATCGAGTGATTCCCACAACAGGTCCTCGAACGGCACTGCCGGTCCCAGTCGCAGCCCCCACCGGGCTCCCCGCACCACATGCGGTGCCTGGCTCATGGATTCGGCGCCGCCGGCAAGCACCGTGGCCGATTCACCCAGGATGATCTGCTGGGCGCCCTGGATGATGGCCTCGAACCCCGATCCGCACAGCCGGTTGACCGTGACCGCCGGCGTCTCGATGGGGAGACCCGCGTGCAGCCCCACGTGCCGGGCCAGGTAGATCGCGTCGGCCGATGTCTGCAGAGCGTTGCCGAACACTACGTGGTCGACGTCACCCGGTTCGACGCCCGCTCGCTCCAAGGCGTACTTCGCTGCTTGGGTACCCAACTCGGTGGCGGTCAGATCCTTGAGGATACCGCCAAAACTGCCAAATCCCGTCCGGACGCCGGACAGGAATACCACGTCTGTATCGTGACCCTGGGTCTTCATGGGAGGTAAGGCTCCATTGGTGACGGATTGCCGTTGCTGAACCTTGAAATATGGTCGGGTAGGGGGGCGGAGACCAGAAATTGGAAACTGATGGCTGGAAACTGGCTGTTGGCACTGAGGAGCCGGTATTTCAGGAGCCGACGGCTTCCTCCAGGGCACGGGCTACCTCGGTGGTGCCGGATGCTCCGCCGATGTCCTCCGTCGTCGGTCCCCCGGCTATAACCGTGGTGACGGCTTGCTCAAGGCTCCCCGCGGGCCTGGGGTGACCCAGCGCCCGGAGCATCAACGCTCCGGTTAGGACCGCGGCCATCGGGTTGGCCACGTCTTTCCCCGCCAGGGGTGGCGCCGATCCGTGGACCGGCTCGAACAGGCCGGGCCGTCCCGGGTGGAGGTTGGCGCTGGCAGCCAACCCCAACCCGCCTACCAGCCCGGCCCCCAAATCCGACAGGATGTCGCCGTACAGGTTGTTGGTCACGATTACCTCGAATCGGCCGGGATCCCGCACCATCTCCATGGCCAAGGCGTCGACATAGCGGTGCTCCCGTTCCAGGTTCGGAAACCCGGCGCCGATCTCTTCGAACAACTCGCCCCAAATCCGCTGGAAGGGAATGGCGTTGGACTTGTCGCTCATGGTGATGCGGCGCTTGCCCTCGCGTTGAGCCCACTCGAACGCCGCCCGCAGGATTCGCTCCACCCCCGAGCGGGTGTTGACTTCTTCTGAAACGTGCTCCTCCGTGGGAGACCCGACCCCTTCCGACCGACCCCGCCCGGTGTATTGGCCTTCGGTGTTCTCGCGGAATATTACCAAGTCGATGCGCGGTGCGTGTTTCAGCGGCGTGAGTCGTTCGTGCCACAACCGCACCGGCCGAAAGTTGATGTACAAATCGAGCTTGAATCGAAGGCCCAGCAGGATGTCGCGGGCGTGTTCGTTGTCAGGTACCCGCGGGTCGCCCAGTGCGCCGATAATGATGGCGTCACTCTCGTCGCGCAGCTGCTCGAAAGCGTGATCGGGGAGCGTCTCCCCCGTGGCGAGGAAGTGGTCGGCCGAGTAAGGCAATCGGGTTGTGGCGAAGGTAATGTCGTTGGCTGCAGCCGCCTTGGCCACGACCGGCCAAGCGGCATCGATCACCTCCGGGCCGATGCCGTCCCCGGGAATCAGTGCGATCCGATAATCTGGCATACGTTCGACGGAGTCTGCCGGCTAGGCGTCGGGGACCGGATGGCCGCAGACGATGCAGTGCCGCCAGCCGTAATCGAGTTCCGCGCTACACTGGGCGCACCGAATCACAGTGAGATCCTGGCCACAGTGGGGGCAGAAATTGGCTTGCCGGTGTGATGGAAGGGATCCGCCGCAATAGGCGCATTGCGGCGCCGGCGTCGCCTCCTCGGTCGTCGTTGGTTCCTCGTCCGGCGATAGTTCGAATGACGACGCCGGCGCCTCGACCGATGGCTCGGGGTCCGGTTCCGGAATGATGGTGGCCTCCGTTCCAGCGTCGGCGTCCTCGAGATCCGCTCCTGCGGTATCGTCGTCCCCGTCTCGCGCCGGGGCCGGGGCAGTGTCCGGCGGACGGTAGGCTGACTCCTGCTCCCGATCCGTCATTGATCTGTTGATGGCCTGCTCCTCCAGTCTGACCTCGATGTCGCCATACACCTGCAGTAGTCCGAGGTCGGCGTTGATGCCTGCGGCTTCTTCGCTGAACGCCCGGCGGGCGTCCGCGTCGGCCAGGGTGAGGTAGCCGCCTTCTCCGGCACAGAGCCGGAGGAGCAACATTTCATGGTCCTCACTGCACGCCAACTCCAGGGTGTGCCGCACCGACCGGTACGGCACCAGGCCGTACTGGATGTCCCGCAACCGATGCGGTTGGTGCAACCGGCTGGGATCGGATGCACGAATTGCGTTTACCAATTCGCGAAACAATCGGTCCAGTTCCATCACGACTCCGGGTGAAGGAAACTATTCTGCGGCCACGAGGGGAATCGGCTTCCCTGCTTGCAGGTAGCGCTCCAGTGCCGCGAACGATTCATCAGGATCGTAGCCAAGATACTTGCCCGCTTCCTGCTTGGTGACGAACCACTCGGCAAACCCGGAGGCCACTGCACCATTCGAGGTCCGCTGTTCCGTCGCTGCCAACACGGCCAGGTCGTTGGAGTACTCGTTCTTGACGTGCCCGCGGTGGCCACGCACCCAGGTCCACTGAACGTCGTGTCTGGCCGCCGTGCGGTCCAGGCGCTGCCACAACTCGAGGTTCTGGATGGTGCCACCCTTCCGTCGCCAGTTCCTCGCCTTCCAGTCTGGCACCCACTCGCGCATGCCACGAATGAGGTACTGGGAGTCCGACACGATGACGACCCGGAAACGATGGCTCTTGCGGGCCAGGACGTCGAGCGTGGCGATGGCTCCTTCCAGCGCCATGCGGTTGTTGGTCGTGTCCGGGTGGTGCAAATAAATGTCTCGCCGCTCCACCCCGGTAGCCGTTCGCACCTCGATCAGCCCACCGGCGCCCCCCGGGGTTTGTCCCTCGCGGCCATTGCCGAGACAACTCTCGTCGAGATGCACAACCGCAATTGGGGGAGAGGCCGTCATCGCGCCGGAACCGGTCAGGTGGTGGTGAGTTGCCTGGAGGGGTGCGTCGTGTGGTAAAGATAGCCTCGATCCGGTCGGCGAAAAGGCACAAGGCGTCCGTCGGGGTTACTCGATGACCTGGAAACTTTCTATGTCGCCGAGCACGAACGTCAACGCTTCCCCGGTCATCGGCAACCGTCCGATAAGAGATTCCGTCGAACCCTCCGATCGGACCGCGACCGCGATCACGATGTACTCCGTACCCCGCCGAACCAGGGATACTCGCTTGCCGCGGCGTGCCGCCGATTCGAGCTGGTCGTAGCGGTCGGCCGACCATCGGATACTCACTCGGCGAACGGGTAACGACGGCGAATATCCACGGTACCGGGCGGTCCGTCCACCAGCCGCCCTATTCGCGCCGCGGCGAACGTCCCGGCCTCCGCCAGATCGGCCATCAGTGCATCCACGGCCCCCGGAGAGACGGCGAGCAGCAAGCCGCCCGAGGTCTGGGCATCGGCACATACCAGGCGCTCGGCCTCGTCGATGTCTTGCCAGGTAACTTGATCCGCCGCCAGCAGATTGCGCCGGGTGCCCCCGGGCACGACCCCCTCGGCGGCCAGGGCGACGACGTTGGCCATCACCGGGAGGTTCTGGTACCCGATCTCCGCCGCCAAGCCGCTTTGTTCGAGGATATTGCCCAGGTGGCCCAGTAGCCCGAATCCCGTCACGTCAGTTGCCGCGCGGACGCCATGTGCCACGGCGACACGCGACGCCCCAGCGTTGAGGGCGCGCATGACCTCGGTTGCCTCGGCCAGCTCCGCCTCGTCGAGGCGGCCCTGCTTGAGCGCCGTCGTCAGGATGCCGGTGCCGAGAGGCTTGGTCAGGATCAGTTCGTCGCCTGAGCGGCCGGCGGCGGTCGTCATCATCCGGTCAGGATGTACTTCGCCGATGACAGCCAGGCCGTATTTCGGCTCCGGGTCGTCGACCGAGTGTCCACCCAGGATCAGACAGCCCGCCTCGCTCGCAACTGCGGCGGCACCGTCCAGCACCTCGCCCAACATGCTGAATGGCAGCGTCTCGCGCGGCCAGCCCACCAGGTTCAGCGCGAACAGCGGCGTCCCCCCCATGGCGTAGACGTCGCTCAGCGCATTGGCGCAGGCGATGGCGCCCCAGGCGAAGGGGTCGTCGACGATGGGCGTGAAGAAGTCGGTTGTGGCTACCAGGGCGCGATCGTCGGATATGCGAAAGACGGCGGCATCGTCTCGCGATCCAAGATCGGAAGAGTGCCGTGTAGGGAAAGAGTGTAGAGCTCGGGGGTGGCCGTATCATTAAAAAAAAAAA
>CAJVYZ010000028.1 GCA_913009915.1 uncultured Gemmatimonadota bacterium
CGAGGTTCGACACATTGGCTATGAGCTCGCCAGGCGGGACAGCATTCTGGTGCGCGGCGGCGAGACCGTGGTCATCGACGTGTCGCTCCGGGCGCTCGCCATCGAGATGGACAGCCTGGTGGTCACCGCCGTGCGGGACCCAGTGCTCGACCCGTTCGCCATGCGCTCTGAACAGCGCATAACCGCGTCGGACCTGCGCGACCTCCCGATCAGCACCCTGGAGGACGCCCTTCAACTGCAAGCAGGCGTCGTGGGCCAGAGCTATCGTGGCGGCCGGGTGGGCCAGCAGGCACTGCTGCTGGATGGGCTGGGCATCAAGAATCAACTGGACGCCCAAGACGAAGCGACCGGTCTCCACCTGCCACCGGACATGCTCACGGAAGCGTCGCTCACCACCAGCGGCTTCTCCGCCCGCTACGGCCAGACCATCTCGGGGCTGGTCAACGTCGTCACCAAGGACGGCGGCGACCGCTGGCGGGGACGCACCGCTTACGAAACCGACCGGCCGTTCGACGCCGCCAACAACCGTGGGCTCGACCGCCTGTTGCTGCAAGCCGACGGCCCCATCGGCGGCGGGGTAACCTTCGCCGGCGCCTTCGAACTCAAAGGCCGGCTGGACGTCGATCCCGTCAACGCCCCGGCGCCTACCAACCCGCGGGATCCGCGCGCCAGCCAGCCGTACACGCTGCCACACAACAGCGCCGAGCAACTGGACCTGGTCGGCAAACTTCGCATCCCGGTAGCCGGGAGACATACCGCCCGCGTGTTCGGCATCCACTCGGAGGAACAGCGCCTGCTGTTCAGCCCGGTGTACAAGTACGAGCCGGGCCTGTCGCCCGCGCGCCGCCTGACCGCCAACCTGGTGACCGGGAGTTTCCAGTTCGTCAGCGGACCCACCGCGGGAACGCCGCTAGTGGTAGATCTCCGGACCTCACTGTACGACCGCGACTTTACCCGCGGTACCCTGGTGGAACCGGTGCAATACCAGGTCGGTGCGTTTACCGCCGACCGATTCCATTTCGTCGGCGAAGATCTGGCCAAGCGGCAAGACACCACGGCGGCCCAGGCGCCCATCGACGGCTTCGATGTTCCCCGATTCACCGACCGCTCGCCCTGGGGCGTCCCGGCGTTCTTCCTGGGCGGGGCGTCCGCGGGAAGCATAGGCTGGAACCACTACCGCGAGTGGCGCAGCCAACTCGATGCCACGATCGGCGTGGGCCAGACCTCGGACATCTACGCCGGGGCACTGCTCCTCAAGCAACGGGTGCAATCCTTCCAGCGGGTGCTGGGCTACCTCCCCGTGGGCGACTCGGTACCCCCGGCCACGAGCTCGGATTTTTCCCCCAGTTCGGCGGCAGCCTACCTCGAGGGCCGCACCCGCCTAGCCGAGATGGCATTCACCTTTGGCCTCCGGTGGGACACGTTCGATCCCAACACCACGCTCCTCGATGAACGCATCAGCGCGCAAAGCCGCATCAGCCCCCGGTTCGGCTTCTCGACCGTCCTCGGGCCGGCCACCGTGGTGGGGAGCTACGGCGTGTTCTACCAGGCGCCGGATTTCCAGTTCCTGGTCGACGCCGCGTTCGACGACACCACCAGGACCGGGCGCTTCCGCCGGGGCAACCCCAATCTGGGGTTCGAGAAGGCCACCATGTTCGAGGGGAGTGTGCGGGTCCGGCCGGCGCCGCTGGTGGCCCTTACCGTCAACGGATTCGTCAAGCAGCTCGATGGCCTGGTGTCGTCGGTGCCACTGGGATTCGACCCCGACTCCTCGATCTTCGGCAACGCCGATTTCGGCAACGTGAAGGGCCTGGAGATCATCGCTGAACGGGAGTTCGCCAGGGGATGGGGGATGAGCGTGGCCTACACGCTCCAGCAGGCGACCGCCACCTCTACCAGCGCCTTCCTGCGGTTCCGCTTGCCAAGCATCGACCCCGTTACCGGCGACACCATAATCCCGGCCCGGGTCGAGTTCCCGCTCGACTTCGACCGGCGCCAGGCGTTGACGTTCATCGCCCAGGGGCAATCTCCGGCCAACTTCGGTCCGCGCCTGCTGGGCATCCACCTCCTGGCCGACTGGCACGCCTCGGGCATTTACCGCTATCAGTCGGGACTGCCCTACTCGCGGACCAACGTGGCAGGGGACTCACTGCTGGGCGAACCCAACGGCTTCAGGCTCCCCAGCCAGTCGACCATAGACCTGTTGATCCGCCGCACCTTCCAGGTTGGCGCCCAGGTTGCCGGGCTCTATCTCGACATCCGCAATCTGCTGAACACCGATAACGTGGTGGCGGTCCGCCGGGACACCGGCACACCGTTTCAGGACCAGGCCCAACTCGAAAAAATGGCGGACCAGGCCTTGACGCGCGACCCCAACCCCATCCCCTACGAGTCTCCCCGCTACCGCCGCTGGGCCGATCTCGACGGCAATGGGCTGATCGAGGGGCCAGCGGAGTTGCGGCCGCTATACTTGCAGGCGGCCACGGATTTTTCACAGCCGCTGTTTCTCTATGGACCGCCGAGGATAGTGCGGTTGGGGTTTGAGTTCCTGTTTTGAGTGCGCAGGTCGCAGTGCGCAGTGCGCAGGAAATGCGCTCCGCACTTCGCGGGCCCAGCTCCTAGCTCCCAGCTCCCAGCATTGCTCGATCCAGTTCCGCCTCGCTCCTCACCCATCGAATTGCCACCACGATCATCGCCGTCCACATGATCACGTCCCCCAGCACCTTCATGGCGATGCCGGCCACCAGTTGATCGTCGACCGCCGATATGCCGTTGACCCTGGGCGCCAATTCGTACAGGGCGTACAGCGGGTAGTCGGCGAACACCAGGAACGCGGACGGAATGGTGGGCAGGATGGTGCTGATGAACAGGTAGCCGAACTTCCAGGGGTACGACAGGCGGCTCACCGCCGGCACCGGCGCGATCACCGGCCACCAGAGCGCCAGGCCGCCGGCCAGCCACGCCATGTCGACGGCAAACGATCCGAGTTGCGAGGGACGGACACCGTCGATCACCTGCTGGGTGTGCGACCCCAGGAGCACCACGTTGAAGATGAGTAGTGCCACCAACGGGTTGGCCAGGAGCCGCAACACGCGCCACAGCCTGGGCGCCGCTTGTTCTACCCCGAGGATGAGCCACTGGGGAATGCCCAACAGCAACAGCGGAGGCGCCACCAGGCAGTAGAGGGCGTACTGCAGGGTGTGGACGCTCAACAGGTACCCAGACCCGAGCGTGCCGATGGGCCAATCGGAGGCGATCCACAGGACGGCTACCCCCGTGAGGTAGCTGGCCAGCTGGAGGCCGGTCGCCCGGGGCTTCCCGGGCGCAAACCGGGGGCCCATGCGGGCGAGCACCGCCAGATAACCGGCGACCAGTGCCGCCACGAAGAGCCACACACCCAGGTAGGGCCGCCACGTCCAACTCCAGGCGAGATTGCTCGCCGAGCACCACCAACTCACCACCGAGCCGATGACCTATCACGAAAGGTCATGGCAGATCCCCGTACGTCACTACCGGCACTCGGGCCGTGATGGTGTCGCCGCTGGCAAAGTGGAAGTCGACCACCAGGGTATCACCCGCGGCGACCGGCTGCACCAGTTCCATCAGCATGACGTGCAGTCCCCCGGGCGCAAAGACGACCGCGCCGTTCGCGGGAACGACCACGTACTCGCGCGAGCGCATGTGCACCATTTCCCCGTCGGGCACCTGATCGTGGATCTCCGCCCGCCCGGCGCTCCCGGTACGGACCGCCACCAGCGTGTCCTCCTCCTCCCCGCCGTTTCGGATGGTCAGGTAGAGCGCGGCGACGTCGTCCAACACCGGTTCGACCGCGATGGCCTGATATATCGAGAGGCCGGTTTCGGCCGCGTCGGTGTCGGGCACCACATCCCCCCCGCCGCACGCCGATGCCGCGACCAGTGCCAACCCCGTTGCCGTCGCCCGGGGAGCGAACCTCATTCCGCTTTCCACGCCACGAGGGCCGGGATCTCGGCGGCCCAATCGGCTTGCCTGGTGCCGAAGGGATACAGGTACCGGCCGGCACCGTCGGCCGTGAAGGCGATCACCCGGGCGGAGTGGCCCATCAGATAGTCGCCGTTCTCCAGAGGTTCCTTGACCGCCGGCGCGATCTTGACCTGGCGGCCCGCCTCGGCAATCTCTTCCTCGGTGCCGGTGAGACCGATAAATTCAGTGTCGAAGTGATCCAGCCACTGCCGGATCCGCCCGGGCGTGTCGCGGTCCGGGTCGGTAGTGACGAACACCACCTGCACCTGCGACGCGATCCGGTGCGGCAGTTTCTTCAGCGCCCCGGCGATGTTGGCCATGTGCACCGGACACACGTCGGGGCACCTGGTATATCCGAAGAACAACAACGTCACCGAGCCCTTCGACTCGGTTGCAAAATCGAAGGTCTGGCCCTCGGTGTCCGTCAACTGGAATTGGGGATAGAGTGGGTTGTGGAGCTTGGCGCCGAGTTCCACCGGCTGGACCTGCTGCTGGCACGCCGCCACCCCGACGGCCGCCGCCGCGGCAGCCAGGAAGAGCCATCGCCGCAGCGAGCGGGGGGTGCCTGATACCTGGGTAATGGGAATAGACATGGTGCCGGAAGTTAGCCACCCCTCCAGCATTGGAGGAGGTGCCACCTCAACGGGGAGCAACCAGGCATGACGCTGCTCTACATTCTAATCGGAATACTCGCTGGCATACTCTCGGGCCTGTTCGGCATCGGCGGCGGCGTGCTCATCGTCGGCGCCATGGTTGTCCTCCTGCGGGTTCCCATCCTCGAAGCCACCGGGACGTCGCTTGTCGCTCTGCTCCTCCCGGTAGGCTTACTCGGCGCCATGGAATACTACCGTGCCGGGAACGTGCACCTCGTTCCGGCAGCGTTGATTGCCGGCGGGTTGTTTCTGGGAACCTGGGTCGGCGCCCGGTGGGCTCACGTGCTGCCGCCGGTGACGCTGCAACGGATGTTTGCGGTGTTTCTATTGGTGATGGCGGTGAGGCTGTGGCTTAGCGCCAAACCCGACGTCCTACCGCATTGACGTCTCGCGCTCGAGCAGAGGTTCCATGCCCTCCTGCGCCACGGTGGCACTGAGCGCTGGGGCAAGCACCAGACGGTCGAGCAACGAGCGGGCACGATCGAATTCGCCCATGGCCCACACCTCCTCCCCCAAGGCACGGCGAATACTCCCCATCTCGTAGTCGACCGTGGCGCCGTAGAGCTTCTCGGTGACGGTACGACCGTCATCCAGTCGGGCCTGGCACCGAATCCAATGCCACAACTGGGCCCTGGCCACCTCCACCATGGCCAAGGTGGTTTGATCGTGGCGCACGGGAAGACAGCCCACACCCCTGAGCCATGCCTCCAGGTACCGGAGGGATACCCGGACACAATGGCGCACCCCAGCCTCGGTCACCGGGCCATCGGGGAATGTCAGCAAGTCCTTGGCCCGCGGACGCATGTAGCTCATGGCACCCTGAGGCGTGCGCCGGCCCGACCAGCGTGACTCGAACACTCCCATCGCCACCCGGACGAAATCGGGGTGTCCGACACGACTCCCGTCGAAGCCGCCGTCGGCCTCCCGCGTCTTGTCCGCCACCAGACGCGCCATGGCCACCCGGTCGGCGATGGGATCGGACGGGATCGGTACCTGGGTCGACGTCACCCCGATGACCGGGACGCCCCGGCGGTGGCCAATCTGAACGACGAGCATGCTGACCGCTTCGAGGAAATGGCGCTCCATGGTAACCAGACTGGTGTCAGGCATGAGGAAGCCGCCTCGGCCCCCGAAAGCACGCACAAAACTGAAGACGTAGTTCCACCGGTCACACACCAGACCCGCGGCTCGTTCGCGGAGTTCATAGAGCATCTCCTCCACCTCGAACGCTCCCGTGATACTGTCGACCACGAGGGACGTCCGGATGGAAGCTTCCGGCAAGCCGAGGATCGACTCAGCCAGCTGAAGCACCTCGTGCCACCAGCGCGCCTCCAGCCGACCTTCCACCCCACCGAGGGAAACGAATGGACCGCAGCGATGCTGGTGCAGGTGTTCGGCGTTGTGGAACAGGAACAGACCAATGTCGAGCAGGCTGGCGCTCACGGGTTCGTCATCGACGGACAACCGGGACTCGACCAGGTGGATGCCTCGCGGTTGCAGCATCAGGGCGGCCGCAACCGGCGCCAGTTCCACTTCGCGTCCATCGGGAGCTTGGTAGGCGATCGTGCCGCGAACGGCGTCGCGCACGTGCCGTTGGCCGAGGAGGAGGGACTCCCAGGTTGGTGAGGTGGCGCTGTCGAGATCGGCCACGTAGACGTCGGCCCGGGAGTACAGGCCGGCCATGAGTGACTCCCGGTCCACCGATCCGACACACTCCATCCGCCGGGCGTTGAGACCCGGCGGTGGCGGCGGCGTCATCCACGAACCGGCCCTGATGGGTCGTGTCTGGTCAGCGAATCCGGGACGGCCGCCAGCCTGGTACGCCGCGTGCACCTCCGCCCTGCGGTCCATGAGTTCGCGCCGCCTGCCCTCGAAACTTCGCTGCAGATCGGCCACGAACCGTAACGCTGCGGGCGTGAGGATCTCCTCGCTCCCTTCTACGGGAGCGCCACTCACGACAATGCCTTCGCCGGCCAAATGAGCCACCGACCCCCTCCTGATTGCGGCGCCACGCGCCGGTCTATGAGGGGGACTCAAGCCAATTCCGTGCCAGAACTTGCACGCAGGGGCGGCCGCTGGGCCCCCCCGTGAACTGGCCCGGTAACTCCTTACGTATCAGTGGATTGCGATGACTGCATCAGCCGCCGCATGGGCCGGACCAGGAACGCCAGGATCACACCCGCCCCGATGGAGAATGCCGCCACCGCGCCAAATACCTCCGACTGGGTAAAGGACGCATACAGGCCCACCACCGTCCCGGCGATGAAGTTGCCGGCTGAGGTGGCCATGAACCAGACGCCCATCACCATGCCGGCGATCCGTTGCGGGGCCAGCTTGGTCATGGCGCTCAGACCTACCGGGCTGAGAGTCAGTTCGCCCACGGTGTGCAGGAAGTACGTCAGGATGAGCCACATGGGACTCACTTTGACCCCGGAGGCCGACAGCGATGCCGCCACCACCATCACCAGGAAACCCGCACCCACCAGGATGAGTCCGAAGGAGAACTTGGCGGGAGTGGAAGGGTCGCGGCGGCGCTGGGCCAGCCAAACCCAGAGCCAGGCGAACAGCGGTGTCAGGAAGATGATGAACAGTGCGTTGGCCGACTGGAACCAGCTGGCGGGGAAGTAGTTCTTGGTATCGTTCTGGGCAAACAAGTTGAGGGACGAGCCCGCTTGCTCGAAGGCCGACCAGAAAACGGCCGACGCGACGAACAGCACCAGAATCATATACAACCGCTTGCGCTCTTCCCTGGTCCACTCGCTGGCCATGAACAGCCAGGTGAAGAACCCAACGATGATGAGCAGCAGGCTCACGCCGACCACTTGGGCTACGCCCTGGGGAGTTATCGTGATCGCCCCGAGGTTGGCTAGGACGACCAACGACACCAGGCCGCCGACGATCCCGCCAACTCCCAAGGCGGTGTTTCGCTTGAGCCTCCGCGCCGCTTCGGGCGATTCAGCCGGTGCCGGGTGCATGCCCCGATCGCCAAGATACTTCCCGCCTTTCACGTACCACACCAGCCCCACGAACATCCCGATGGCCGCCATGGCAAAGCCGAAGTGCCAAGAGGACTCCGGCGACAACCCGACGGACTCCAGAAACCGTTGGAACGCGGGGAGTTGGGCCAGCCCCCCCACGACGAACGGCGAGATGAACGCGCCAACGTTGATTCCCATGTAGTAGATGGAGAACCCTGAATCCCGGCGTACATCACCTTGGTCGTAGAGCGTGCCGACCATGGCCGATACGTTGGGCTTGAGCAGACCGGTTCCCACGACGATCAGCAGAAGGCCCAGATAGAACCACTGTTCACCGGGAACGGCGAGGGAAATGTGTCCCAACATGATGATGATGCCGCCGTACAGGACCGCCCGGCGCATGCCGATCAGGCGGTCGGCCACCCACCCCCCAGGCAGCGCCAGGAGATACACCAACGAGACGTAGGTGCCGTACACTGCGCCGGCCTTCCCCACGTCGTACTCCATCCCGCCGGCCGCGATGGGGGCCGTCATGAACAGAATCAGGATGGCCCGCATGCCGTAGTAGCTGAACCGCTCCCACAACTCGGTGAAGAACAGGGTGGATAGCCCCCGGGGATGCCCGAAGAAGGCGGTATCGTCCGTCTGGGCTGCCGCTGCGCGTTCGCTCATGCCGTGTATCCGTAGGTTGGAGTCGAGAGGTGTCCGCGTGGTGAGACGACCGCTGGCTGCAGTCGCACACGCCGTCGCAAGTGGATTGGGCTACCGGTCGTTCTTCATCTTGCGTTTGAGGTAGGCGAGTTGTTCGTCGACGGCGGCTTCCTTGGCCTGCCGGTCGAGATCGGCTTGCAGCAGCTCGCCCTTCAAGTCGGTATCAGGCCGCTGGCCACCGGCGGCTTCGAGATCGCGCCAAGCCCGGTTGACGCTGGCCAGATTGCCGTCGTCCTCCAGCCCCATGGATGCCGCCTTGAAGCGGGTCCGCAGTTCGTCGAGATCCCGGTGCGCCATGGCCAACTCCTGTTGCTGGACGGCTAGCTTCCGCTCCAGCAGCGCAATTCGTTCCCGGTGTTTCCCCGCGAACTCCTCGGCGATGCGGACGGTTTCCTGGTCGGGGACGGCGGCCGCAAGGCGGCCCCGACGTTCGACGTCGGCCAGGTGCTGCCGTTCATCCTCGATCTGGCGCGTAGTCGCGTCGAGTCCCTCACCCATGGCCTGCAATCCGACCTTCAGCTCGATCATCGCCTCCCGCATCGGGCCGGTCCGCTCACGCGGGTCGGTGTCGGGCGTGAGGTCAGACAACAGCTGCTCCACACGGTCACGCCAACCTTCAAACATGATGGATGTTCAACCGGTAGTGAGGAAATGGGAACCTGTGCTGGCAGACGTCCAATGTTAGAGGCCAGCCGCTGGAGCGTCAAGCGAAGCCGGCACGGGCCGGACGGATTGCGTGTATGTTTCGCCGAGCCCCACTATCCGCGCACCCGGAGGCACCATGCGCCATCGCATGATGGTTACCCTGTCGATCCTGCTGGTCGCCGGCTGTGACGGCCAGCGCCAGAGCGGGACCGCCTGCGGCATCGCCGCCCTCGCCGGGCCGACCATACTGCTGAGTGAGTTCGGGGTCCCGGGCCAGACCCTGGCGGCCACGCCCAGCGAATTGCCCGAACGGCTGGTTGCCCGGCTGGCCGCCGGGCCGGCCTACCGGGCCGTCGTGGGCCGCGCCGACACCACTTGGGTAATCGGGGTAGAGGGAACATTCGAGGCCGATGAAATGCCCGGGTTCGGCGTGCTGGTGCTCGACCTATCGGCCACCGTGGTCGGCGTCATGCTATTCGCAGGCGACCCTCTCGAAGGAGCCCCCATCCTCGGTGAGGTGTCGATCGGAAACGAGATGATCCCGCTGATCGGCATCAAGCTGGATCGGGTGCGGTTCGAGGACCCGGCCTGTCCGTTCTTTCCGGATTCCCTGCTGCTGTGACAGCACCGCGGATCGGCATCAGCGCCCGAGTAACGGGTGAGCTCGGCAGGCAGCACACGGGTGTCCACATCGACTACGCCCACTCGGTGAGCGCTGCCGGCGGGGTTCCGCTGGTCCTGCCACCGGTCATCGGACCGTCCGCTGCCGCCGAGGCCCTCGCGGCCTGTCACGGGCTGCTCCTGACGGGCGGAGAGGACCTTCTCCCGGAGCATTACGGCCTGACCGGTACCGAGCACCTCCGTGACACCGACGGGGACCGGGATGCCTTCGAGATGGCCCTGTTCCGGGACGCCCGGTCCAGCCGGGTGCCGGTCCTGGCAATCTGTCGGGGCTTCCAACTGGTCAACGTGGTCCTTGGGGGGACGCTGTGGCAGGACCTGCCAGCTCAGCGGCCTTCAGACCTCGACCACGACAAGGGATCCGAATGGCACGAACGGACCCACCACGTCCGGATGCTGCCGGGCAGCCTGGCGCTGGCTGCGATGGGACGGGACCTGGTCCTCACCAACTCGTTCCACCATCAGGCCATCCGAGACCTGGCCCAGGGGCTGCACGCCACGGCGTTGGCGGACGACGGTGTCATCGAGGCCGCAGAGGGCAACGATGACAGGCACTGGCTGGTGGGCGTCCAGTGGCACCCGGAGAGTTTCTGGCGGGAATCCGAGGCGCCCGAACGAGGACTGTTCAAGGCATTGGTGGACGCGGCCGTGGAGTGGCGGTCAGGCCGGGCCCTCCAACTCACGGAGAATGCGATCGGGTGAACAGCAGTTGGGGAACAGCAGTTGGTCGCTCAGTCGGTTGAGAGCACGCCGCGCCTGGGTGAAGCGCTCGGCGGCCGCACGGAACACCGGCTCGAGTCCCAGGCGGTCGGCCAACTCGTGGTCCGAGGCCATTTGGTACCCTCGTTGCCCCAGGAGTTCGTAATATTCGATGCCGGGACCACCCTTCCGCAACCGCCGTGCGGCGATATAGTCGGGGAAAACACCGACCAGCCACAAGGCGTAGTTGCCTAGGTGGACCATGACCTTGAACCGGCGGCTGCCGCTGCTCAGGTTGAGATCGTCGAGGATGTCGACAACATATTGGTGGCGGTGGTCGTCGTTCCAGTCGATGCGCCAGGCACGGTCCCGGCGCCCAAATTCGAGGAGCATGGCGGCGAGATAGTCCGCCAGGTCGCGATCGTCCGTTCCCGTACCCCGCAGGAGGTGCCGCACGGCGACGTAATAGAACAGGGCGGGTGACGGCAGCAACATGCCGCGGACCGCCACGAGTCGCTCGAACAACTCGGGATGATCCAGCAGGGCGTCGATCCCCTCCTGGTCCAGTTGACGTTCGACCCGAGCCCGGGTCACTGCCGACCCCCGACTCAAGAGGAGGATGACCAGCTGCCGGTCGTTGGCTGACAGGCGGCTTCTAGTATCCGCGAGAATCATGACCGAACCTCCTTTCCCACCGTCCACCGAAGCCGTGGACATGGAAGCTACCGTGCAGGAATTGCGCCGTATCGCAGAATTCTCCCGGGCCGTGGCCGCGGCGGCAGCTCCCGCCGCCGTGATCGACCTGCTGTGGCAACAACTTGCGGGTTGGTACCCCACCTGCGAGCGCGCCATCGCCCGGTACCAGGAGGACTCCGCCGACCCGGAGATCATTCACACGTCAGGTCCAAGCGCCTCGCGTGCCATCGAGCAGAACACCGGGGGGATCCCGGGGGCGACCGCCGGAATCAGCGGGCCGCAGGGCGCGGTGCTCGAGGGCTCGCTCGTCGTCCTCGGCCGGCGCCGTGGGCTGGTGGCGGTCGCCAGCCCAGGGACCCGATTCACGCCCTACGACGTAGATGTGTTGGACATCCTGTTGAACGCAACGGTCAACGCCCTGGCCAATCTCGGGCGGTACGGCGCGAGCGGCCAGGCGACCTGGGACCTCACCGTCGACGCCGTCCCTACCGCGCTGTGCACCGTGGCGGGCGACGGCCGTGTCCAGCTCACCAACCGCGCCTTCACTGATCTGATCGGCCGATCGCGCAGCGACATCGCGGGGGAACGGTGGACCAGATCGGAAGAGCACACGTCTGAACTCCAGTCACACTGATATATCTCGTATGCCGTCTTCTGCTTGAAAAAAAAAAAA
>CAJVYZ010000029.1 GCA_913009915.1 uncultured Gemmatimonadota bacterium
TCTCCACTGGGAACTGACCGACCCGTCGGTCATGCTGGCGGACGGGTTGGTGCCGTTCTTCATTGATTGGGGATCGGGCCCGCATCCGGCGGATACGGCACCCGGCGGCGTGTCCCTGACGGCTCTTCGGGCGGAGCACCCGGAGCCGGATGCGGTAGTGAGCCTACTCCAGGCTCTCGATCTCAACGTCGAAGTACTACCCGGCCCGCAGGCAACATTGGTGGCAATCCTCGAGTGCCCCAAGGGAACAGTGGAACTACGGTAACCGGCGGCCACAGTCCCTATGGAATCACATGTCTTCAGCCTCATTCACCATCCGTCCAGCCACCCCGACGGACATCGCCACCCTCGAGGCCCTGGTGGAGCGCTCGATCCGCGGTCTGGCGGGCGGTCACTACGATCCCCATCAGATCGACGACTCCCTACGATATCTGTACGGCATCGACAGCCAACTGGTCGACGACGGCACTTACCTGGTCGTGGAACGGGACGGGGGGGTGGTTGCCTGCGGCGGATGGAGCTGGCGGCAGACGCCCTTCGGTAGCGACCGGGCTCAAGACATCCGCGACGCGACGCGGCGAGTGCCGGGAAGGGATGCCGCTGTCATCCGAGCGTTCTACGTCGATCCACAGTCGACTCGCCAAGGGATCGGCCGGATGATTCTCCGTGCCTGTGAACGAGCAGCCCGTGCCAGAGGATTCGACCGCTACGAACTGACGTCCACCGCGATGGGCGTGGCGTTCTATGCCGCCTGCGGCTACCGCGAGATCGAGCCCGTCGACATCACCCTGCCCGAGGGGGCAGTCCTGCCCCACGTCCAGATGCGCAAACCCTGATCGACTAGAACCTCGACGCCGTGAGCTCCACGTCGGCGTCCGCCCAGGCGTCGCGGAACCGCACCCACACAGCTGCCGCCTCGGCAGGCTTCTCCTGTGCCTCCAGCGCCGTCGCCAGCCCGAACAGCGACCAGCCGTTTTCGGGGAAACGATCGAGATCAGTCAGATAAGCCTGCTCGGCGTCGGCCGGACGCCCCGCCTCGAGCAGCGCCCGTCCCAGCGAGTGACGGATGGGGTAGTACCACAGCGGCGGTTCCTCATACAACATCCCGTCCTCGAGCGCCACTGCGGCCGCGAAGTGGTTCACCGCGTCATCAGCCGAGCCGCTGCGGAGGGCGATTTCTCCAGCGAGCACGTGTACCGTGATAGCGGGTACCGGGTTGTCGGCCGGGTCGCTGTCAGCCGCGATGGCCGAGATGACTTCGAGCACCTCGTTGGCCTGTTCCGTTCTGCCCTCCGCCGCAAAGGCGACACCCCTGGCATATCGCGCCATGAGGGTGGCGTGCTCCAACTCTGCCGGCGGGAGTGGTTCTTCGAGTAGTTCCAGCCAGCGTCCGAACGTCAGGTAGGTCAGGCGCGGCAGCACCACAGCGTTTTGGATCCAGTACACCTTACGCGCCACCTCCAGGGGCACCTTGTGCGACACGATGCGCGAGGCCACGATGGCTTTCCGGCTCATGCCCGCCATGGTGGCCGCAAACGCCATGAAGTGGTAATTGTGCGGGTAGTACGCCCCGGTATATATGGAAGAAATTCCCTGGTCCCGAATGTAGTTTTCGTCCTCTTGGACCGCGTGCTCGTTGACCGCGACAGCGTCGGCGTAGCGTCCCACCCTGATGTAGATGTGCCCGGGCATGTGCACGATGTGGCCGGCGCCGGGCATCAGCGCCGCCAGACGCTCGGCGCAGGCGACCGCCCGCTCGGGATAAGCAGCCTCCACGGCGTGGATGTAGTAGTGGCAGGCGCCGGGGTGGTCTGGGTTGAACTCCATGGCCGTTTCCAGGGTAGCCAGAATGAGCTCGGTCCCGACTCGGGGCATGCGGTCCCGATAACCTCCCTCCCAGTAGTTCCACGGGGACAGGTTCATGAGCGCCGCAGCATACAGGGTCAGGATGTCGGGATCGTTCGGATAGGCCTCGGCCAGCACCGCCATGGCCTCGGCGTAGGCCGAATCGAGCAGCGCCCGGTCGAGTGCGGGATCGGGACCGTATCGCGCCGACAACGCAGCGATGAGCCCCCGCTCCGAATCCGTGCCGGCGGCGGCGGCCAATTCTCCTGCCCGACCGATGGCCTCGAATGCCCGGCGCCCGTTCTGGTCGGTCATCGGCCCATTGATACTATGGCCGGACGCGAGGGCAATTCCCCAGAAACACATGGCACAGCCGGGGTCGAGTTCCAGCGCGTACTCGTATGAACGGATGGCCTCCGGGTGATTGAAGGCATATTGCAGCCGGAGCCCTTGGTCGAAGTACGCTTGGGCATCTTCGCTGGAAGTCGAGACGGCCCGATGATGGTCCCCCAGGTCGCCGTACAGCGGTACCTCCGCCCCCAGTACTTCGCGGCCGTCGCCGCCCTGGCAGGCGCTCAGCATCACGGCTACGAACAGCGGGGCAATTACCGGTAGGGACCGTAGCAGCGGGCTGGTAACATTCGACATGGGGAACTCCTGGCAGGAAAAGGCGATCAGGGTAATCGGCACCGATCACCATTATTCAGTAAGGCGCAAAACTACAGCCAATCACGTCACGGCCGCCAGCTTTCACCATTGAACATCGCCTTTTCGAGATGGAGACCGGTCCAGCGACCGGGGGGATCTCAAAATCACGACCCTCGAGCTCTCCCGGCCCACAAACAGCCACGTCTTGCCGGATTCCCCCGCGGGAGCGAGCTTGATCTCACCCATCCCGATTCTGGAGGCAACATGGCGGTGACCACCACCGGGGCTTCGCTAGCTGGCGTCGTGCTGATTTCGGCCGGCATGTTGTTGGTGCCTCCTGCGACCGACGATTCGGCGTACCCCACGATTCACTCCAACGACAACCGTCTCCCGGCCGGCACCATGGTCGACGGCGTGCTCAGATTGGATCTGGAAATCCGGGAAGGGCGTTGGTATCCCGAGGCCATAGATGGTCCCTCTGTCGTTGTGCCCGCCATCGCCGAAGTTGGCCAGGCCCCCGAGATCCCCGCCCCGCTGATCCGGGTGCGTGAGGGCACACCGATAGCGATTCGTCTGACCAACCCACTCGACACTGCGTTGATGATCTATGGGTTGACCACCCACCCTCCGGCCAGAGGGGATTCCCTCCTGCTGGCGCCAGGAGAAACACGGGAGTGGCATCCCACCTCAATGACCTCGAGCAACTCGGTTCGGGGATGTACGGCGCCATTCTGGTCTTGCCACCCGGCGAGACTTACGACCCGTCGACCGACCACACATTCATCCTGGCATGGGACATAAAGTCACAGGAAGAAAACGGACTTCGCTTCGTGCTCAATGGGACGGCCGAACCAGTTCCCGTGGAACTCGAAGCCGGGAAGACCCACCGGCTGCGCATCATCAACATCGCCCCGGCCGGAGCACCGCGAATTACGCTGGTGGCGGACAGCGCCACGCCTATCCCCTGGACCCCGGTGGCCCTCGACGGAGCCGACCTACCCGCGGCACTCGTTCGCGAGCGCCCCGGGCAGACCCGGGTCGACGTTGGGGAAACGGCCGACTTCGCTTTTACGCCGGAGGCGCCGGGAACGTACGCTATATTGGTGGGCCGTCGTGACAGACCGCTCTTGCGGCAGGAGTTGATCGTTCGCTGAACAACATTCGAAGCACTAGCCCTGGGGGTTACACCATGGGTTTGCCTGACAAGATCTACACGGAACGTGACATCCAACGGGCCAGAACCAGCAGCAAGGTCATAGGCTGGCTTCAGGGGGGAGCCGCAGTACTCATCGGCGGAATGATGCTCAACATCATCGGCTGGATCCCGGCGCTGGTCATCGTCGGCGTGGTCGGCTACGTGGCTTACAAGGTACTGTCGAAACCTCCAGCTGACAGCTGACAGCTGACAGCCGACAGCTGACCGCCAACAACCGGTCACCTTAACCAGAGGCCCGACACCCCATGTGCCGCAACATCAAGACCCTGTTCAACTTCGATCCGCCCGCCACGGACGACGAGATACGCGCCTCGGCGTTGCAATTCGTCCGCAAGCTGAGTGGCTCTACCAAGCCGTCCCAAGCCAACGAGACAGCGTTCGATCGGGCCGTGGAGGATGTGTCTCGAGTGGCACACACGCTGCTGGACTCCCTGGTCACCCAGGCGCCCGCGCGGAACCGTGAGGTCGAGGCGGCCAAGGCCAAGGCCCGGGCGGTGAAACGCTATGGGCTAGCCACCTGACCCACCTCGGCCACTTGGTGCCCTGGTTGCCATCGACCTTCGTGTTCGTCGGCCTCCGTGTCCACCAAGAACCTGAAGCCTGTTCTATCCGGCCTATCCAGCCCGGGGTCCGGGCTGGCGTCGACAAGCTGCTGGACACGCGAGCCATTCAGTGTGGGGCACGCTACAGCCCATCAAGACACATCTGTTCTTCCATCACGCAATTCCTTGCAGTTCGGCGCCTCCCCGGCTCCTTGGTGAATTGGTTACAACTGGCCAGATCGGGCCCGTGCCAACTGGGATTGGGCCTGCTTCGGAGTGGACCGTCTGGGAACCAGGCTCACCGCTATGCAGACCGCCGGCGGCGGCGCAAAACTTGCGATTACATATGACCAATGATTTTGGAACGGCCGATCCGGAGAGAGCGGAGTCCGTAGTTACATTCACCGTTCTGCATCCCGGTTCGCCCATAGACCCAAGTCAGGCACGAGTACTCATTGGCACCCCACATATGGACGGTCCCATGATTCCCAAGGCACGCGAGAGCCATCTTCTCGTCCATCAGGTAGAAGACGAGATGGTTATCTACAACCGGAAGCGAAAACTGGCCCACCGACTCAATGAAACCGCGGCCAAGGTATGGAACCGGCTGGACGGTGAGAGGACGGTGGGCGAGATCGCTGGCGACCTCAAGGTCGAGGAAGACGTAGTCGCCCTAGCGGTCGATCATCTAGCGGACGCCCAGCTGCTGGAATCCAGTGAGCCTCTATCGGTCTCGAGACGCTCCGCCCTACGCAGGTTCGCAACCGCTGCGGCCATCGGAGTCCTGTTACCCGTGGTGACTTCGATTCCGGCTCCGTTGGCTGCTATGGCTCAGTCAGGCGGGGGACAGGGGTACACCGGGCAACAAAGGCACAAGAGACGACGGAGGGGGCGCAAGGGACACAAGGGACACAGGGGGCAGAACTGGAGCTAGGGGACCTGATCTTCAGTGGTGGATTCTTTGGTGTTCAACGCCCTCCTCGCATGTCATCGCGAGGAGGGCGTAGTGCATCGAGGAGGGTCGAAGCCATTTCACTGGCCTCTCCCCGATCACCTTCCAGGCCTCTTGTGTGTTTGACCGCCTTCGCAAGTACCTTGAGCGCGAACTCCGGCCTACTCCGTGCCACCACCGTGTTGTCGAACAGGGCTATCATGGCCCTCGCCGGAGTGACTCGCTGGGGATTCCAAGCGGCACCGGGCCGAAATGTCGTGATCACGGTAAGGCCCATCGGCACGGCCGGCGCCTCCTGCTGGCCACCGAGTGCCTCCAAACTGTGTAGCTGAGGGGACTGGCTCTCGCGCCTTTGGGAGAGGGGTTTGGGATACGAGTGGACTCGGCCCTGGCGATCCAGTACCGCAAACTCGTCAGAAAAGTACTCACTCCCTGCGTTGACCAGGGCCATGACCAACGAACTCTTTCCGGTTTCGGTCCGCCCCGGAACGACGACCGCTTGTCCTTTCCATTGCACCACGCCGGCGTGAACGAACAGGAAGTCTCGTGCAGCGAGCGCGACCCGGAAGTGCATATCCGATTCGAGCTCACGACAGACGTCAGAGAGGCTGCCAGACGGTGCGATGCCGACTCCGTCCCTCGTGAGTTGGTACCTGGCGTCGCCGGAACTCGACCGCGACGAGATTTTCTCTACGGAGTAGGCCGTGTCGTAATTTTCAGTGGTGATCGGCCGAGCTCGAGGAGGGAGCCGTGGCCGTAGGTCTGATGCGACCAACTCGCCTGTCCGAATCGCGATCCGAGCCCCGAAAGCCTCGAAGGCGATGGCGGTGTGCAACTGTGTCATGCCTTGGAATCTATCTCAGACTTTCGGCATCCGATCAATCTCACATCAACGAGCAAGCATGTTCGGGGATAATCATAAATATACCACCGGAAAATGCGGTGCGACAGCACAGGCGAGCCTCGATTCACGGGTGGGCACCCCTGCGTGTACTCCCGTGGTTTGGCCCTCTAGCGTGGCACGCATCGACTTATGCCAGCATGCGACGATAGATTGTTGAGGCCGCTCCCCGCCGTGGAAAGCCATGATCTTGGATGGATCGGTTGTATGTGGAGGGACGCGCCTGGTGCACCATTCCAGAGGACGGACGTCGATCGGATGCCCAAGCGAATAGTGGAATCACCACGCCCGGTGTCAGAATCAGGTCTTTGGGATCGGCTGGTAGATTTTATCGCCAGTGCGGCCCGGATGCATGGCGCAGTGGGAAAGTCCCCCAACGAATAACCTCGAACGGCGACCTGGCCGACCTCTACGCGTCCGTCACCGCCGCGTTTCTCCGAGACTGGTCTCGAGGCGGAGGGAACGAGACTCCCTTGATCCTTGAGGTCGGCGGCGGTAGCGGCCTGTTTGCTTGGCTTCGCCTGGCCCGTTTCGATGCCCACTCGGCCAGACGGTGCTTACCCCACCTGATGCACATAGTCGAGGAAGGAGATCCTTTCGATCGGAAGACCATGGGAGAGTGCCTACTCGAAGTATACAGATGTGAGCTTCCGGAATCAGATGAGGAAAGCCTGGATACCCACATCGTGTTTCTCTTCATGAAAGCCAAGATGTACCAAGAGACGGTTCAGCTCCTCACAATGTCGATGCTCGAGACGGGCCGAAGTGCCGAGCGTCTCTACCTGCTTGCCGTGGCCGCAAATAGGCTCGGAAGGAAGGAGGAAGCATCCCGCTTGCTCTTCGAGATTCTCGAGGGCGACCCGAACTATTGGACCGCCATGCGGGGCGCCGACGGTACTCTTTCGGAACTGGTAGAGTGGTTGCTCGCCGTGGACGAAGACGACTTGCACCTCGATCACATGGTACTGCGCGCGTCGGTAGCGGCGTTCTCTCGCTTGGACACACCGAAGCAGTCCGCCTAGCTTTGCGGCTCATACCGATCTCTCAGAGGCCAAGGAGACTCGAGATGGGGGTCCAACATCTCAACTCGCACTTTCTGACTAGGTGCCTCCGGACCGGCCGAGATGACGACCTTCAGGCCGAGCTGCGCCGGATCGATGTCGAATCATGGCGTCAGCTGGTCGATCGAGCGGCATGGCATGGCGTTGCACCCCTACTTTACTACAGGCTCGCACGTGTCGAAAGCCTGGTGATCCCAAAGGAACCGGGTGCTCGCCTTCGTCATCTCTACCTCCATTGCCTCTTGAAGAACAGGGCGATCCTGGAGCAGCTCTCGGAGATCGTTCTGAAGACCACTGAGGCAGGCTGTTCGGTGCTGGTCCTCAAAGGTGCCTACCTTTCGTATTGCGTCTACCAAGAGGCGGCCCTACGACCGATGGCCGACATCGATCTCTTGGCGCGCCCCCACGATGTCGAAAGGGTACAGCGCCACCTCAACACGCTCGGTTATCGCTCCACTGCGCAGTCCCCGGCCATCGACTACTCCGAACACCATCATCTGAGACCAGTATCCAAGGTGGGGTCGGTCGACGTCGAGGTGCACCACGATTTGGCACCTGAGGGAGCGCCGTTCGAGCACGACATCGTCGGTCTATGGGATCGATCGACTCGTACTCGGGTTGGCGATCTCGACATACCTCATCCGGCGCCGGATGACCTGCTGCTCCACGTGTGCACCCACGCGGCCTACAACGATGAGTTTCTGTTGGGGCTGCCAGCTGCGTGCGACATTGACGCAGTGGTTCACAGGATAGGTCACCAGTTGGACTGGGATCGACTCATTCAGACCGCTAACTCGGATGGCCGCTCTCGCTTCGCGTACGCGGCTCTCCGGCTGACCCGGGCGCTCCTCAAAACTCCGATTCCGGAGGATGTGCTCGCTTCACTCGACCACGACCACGCGGACGACGAAGTGGTGGAGGATGCCGTCGCCTACGTGCTGAACATGGCCGGCGAAGTGCCCACCACGCTCAAGTCCATGGGAGAGGTCACCACAGCAGGTGCCAAGCTCAAGACGTTATGGCAGGGGGTGTTCCCACCGCCGGAGACGCTCCGGCGTATCTATCATTTGAGAGCTGGAACCAAGCTTCAGTTCCTCTACTACGTCATACGGCCCTTCGATCTCCTTGTTCGACGAGGGCGTCAAGTTCTCGGCTTGGTCATCGGAACATCTAGTTCGAGGTCGGCACTGGAGAAGGAGCGGTGCCGGCGTGTGATCGGGGCATGGGTGGGAGCGAAGACCCCCAAGATCTGACGGAAGTCTCGCCGATAAATTGGAACACCTTCGGCTCCTACTCTCTATGGCCGATGCCCCTGTGAGGTCTCAGCTGGGCTTCGGCTGGCCCCCCGAGCAGTTCACGCGACGCTCACGGCCTTGACGTTCACGAACTCGCGGATGCCGAACTCCGACAGCTCCCTGCCATACCCGCTGTCCTTGATGCCGCCGAACGGCAGCCGGGGATCCGACCGCACGAAGGTGTTGACGGCACACACTCCGGCATCCAGAGCGTCGGTCGCGATCTGTCGGGCCCGTGCCGTATCGTTCGAGAATACGGCCGCACCCAGACCGTAGACCGAATCGTTGGCGATCCTCACGGCGTCGGCGGCGTCCTCCGCGGTGATGACCACCGCGACCGGACCGAACAGTTCCTCCTGGTATGCCGGCATACCGGGGGTAATGTCGGTGAGCACGGTCGGCTGGTAGAACCACCCGGGTCCGGGCTCGGCTTCCCCGCCGAGGATGCAGCTGGCGCCCTGCGCCACGGACCGCTGCACCTGGTCGTGAAGCGTTGCCCGCAGGTCCTCCCGTGCGAGCGGGCCGACAGTCGTTTCCTCGGCCATCGGGTCGCCCACCACCGCCTGCGCCATGCCCTCTACCACTCGCTGCAAAAAGGCATCGGCGACGGTGCGGTCCACGATGAAGCGCTTGGCCGCCACACAACTCTGCCCGGTGTTGATCAGCCGGCTGACGACGCAGGCCCGGGCCGCGGCCTGGAGATCCGCGTCAGCCAGCACCAGATAGGGGTCGCTGCCACCCAGTTCCAGTACCGTCTTCTTGAGCTCCCCTCCCGCGGTAGCCGCCACGGCCCGTCCAGCCGCCGGACTCCCGGTGAACGTCACCGCCCGCACCGCCCGATGAGCGATCAACCCGTGAACGTCCTCGTTGGAGACGATCACGGAGCGAACCAGATCGGCCGGGAACCCCGCGTGCTCGAACAACGCCTCCAACGCCAAGCCGCACCCCGTAGTATTCGGCGCGTGCTTGAGGAGAACCCCGTTCCCCGCCGCCACCGCCGGCGCGGCGAACCGGAGTGCCTGCCAAAACGGGAAGTTCCACGGCATCACCGCGAGCACCACGCCGAGCGGGGAGAAAACCACGAAGCTCTCGGCCATGTCAGTGTCAACCGGAGTCTCCGCCAGGAACCGCGGTGCGTTCTCGGCGTAGTATTCGCACATCCAGGCGCACTTCTCGACCTCGGCGCGCGCCTGACCGATAGGCTTCCCCATTTCGAGGGTCATGAGGCGAGCGTATTCTTCGCTCCGCTCCCGCAGTACCTCCGCCAGCCGGTCCACCAACCGAGCTCGGTCGTCGACCGGCACCCTGGCCCACTGATATGCGGCCTTTCCCGTCGCCTCCGCCACCGCCGCCGCGTCTTTCATAGCCATGATGGCGTACCGCCGAATCGATTCGCCGGTCGCCGGGTTGATCGTTTCAATCATCGGAGTCACCTGTGGAATAGGAGCAGCGTCATGGCGCTCTTCGTCGACACGATTGAGAACCGGTCGTTATCATCCCGCAGGAAGTATGTCCCGAGACCACCAAGAGGAGAAGTTTCCGTGTCAGTCTTCACCAATCCGGCCGCCGCCGCCGAGGGCGGCGCCCAAGCCTACATCGATGCCACTCTCGGCCTCCTGGGCGACCGCGATCCACTGACGGTTCTGCGCCAAGGGCCGGCAGCGTTCGAGGAGTTGATGAGCGGAAGCTCACCCGAACGGCTGCGCCGGCCCGAGGCGCCCAGCAAGTGGTCCGCCGCGGTTTGCCGACGGCGTTCTTGGGAATCGCCTCTACCAACCGGTAACGGATGGCACGGTGTCACAATCGGTACAGCCGTGATAGAATGCAGTCGTCCCGCCGGTGAATCGAGCGCCATGCTGACCGATTTCGAAACTCTGGAAACACCCGTCCCGCTGATCGACCTCGATCGGCTTCAGCGCAACCTCGACCGAATGGCGGGGTACGCTGCGGAGCACGGCCTGGCGCTCAGACCCCACATCAAGACGCACAAGTCGCCCATGGTCGCCGGAGAGCAGATCCTGCGCGGTGCCAGCGGACTCACCTGCGCCACGCTACATGAAGTCGAAGTAATGAGTGAGATGTCGCGCGACATCCTGTTGGCCTATTCGCCGATCGGTTACGCACGCCTCCGCCGGCTAATGCGCATCAGCGAATCATTGCGGTTGTCGGTCATGCTGGATTCCGCGGAAGCCATCGAGGGTCTGGCCCACGCCGCCGAACGCGCCGAACGAGACATAGACGTGCTGGTGGAACTCGATCTGGGAATGCACCGCGTCGGGGTGCAACGCGCGTCCGACGCGGTAACCCTGGTACGCCAGATCGAAGCGAGCCCCCGGCTGCGATACGCCGGTATCGGGTTCTATCCGGGGAACATCCGCGACCACGTCTCGGCCCAGCAACCGGCGTTGGCTGCGCTCAATGACGCCCTGGCGACGATGATCGGCGAGCTGGAACGGGTAGGATTGGCGCCCCGAGTGGTAAGTGGCGGCTCGACGCCAACGGCCTGGAACAGTCACCTCATCGGCGGCCTCACCGAGATCCGTCCCGGTACTTACGTCTTTAATGACCGGACCACCGCCGAGATCGGTGCCTGCGACTGGCACGATTGCGCCCTCACCGTCCTGGCCACGGTCGTTTCCACGTCGGTGCCGAACCAGGCGGTCATCGACGCCGGCAGCAAGGCCCTCGGCCGGGAGCCGCTCCGCAGCGACGGCGCGGGCTACGGCGTCGTCGTGGGACAGCCCGACGTGGTGGTCGGCGCCATGTCCGAAGAGCACGGACTGCTGGACCTGTCGGGCACCTCCTGGCGCCCGGCCATCGGCGACCTGGTCCGGGTAATCCCCAACCACGCCTGCCTCGTGGTGAATCTTCACGACCAGGTGATCGGCGTTCGAGGCGACGCCGTCATGACCCGCTGGCCGGTGGCGGCGAGGGGGAGGTAGGCGGGGGCTGCGGGGGCTGCGGGGGCTGCGGGGGCTGCGGGGGCTGCGGGGGCACGCCAAGATGCTCACTTCCAACCATCCGTCAAGCCCCTACCGCCTGTTACCGCCCTTACCGCCCTTACCGCCTTTACCGCCTTTACCGCCCTACCGCCCTACCGCCCTCAGATCGGAAGAGCGTCGTGTAGGGAAAGAGTGTAGATCTCGGTGGTCGCCGTATCATTAAAAAAAAAAAAACCACACATACACGATAAGTACCCACATCTCACCTACACCCACACTACACATCACGCGTCTACAATTCATGC
>CAJVYZ010000030.1 GCA_913009915.1 uncultured Gemmatimonadota bacterium
GGTAGTCGGTTGGTGTGATTTATCGGAGTTCGTGTCAGTTGGTGTTTGTTTTTTTTTTTTCAAGCAGAAGACGGCATACGAGATATATCAGTGTGACTGGAGTTCAGACGTGTGCTCTTCCGATCTCTTCAGATAGGCGACAGCCGCTGCTATCTGTTCCAGGACGACGTGCTCACCCAGATTTCCCGCGACCAGACCATGGCCCAGGAACTGATCGACCGCGGCGTGTTCAGCCGCTCCGAAGCAGACCGCACCCGCTGGGCCCACGTGCTGTCGAGCGCCATCGGCGGCAAGCAGACGGCGCCGGTGGTCACCCGCGTCGACCGCAAGTGGGGCGACGTCGGCATGCTGTGCAGCGACGGGCTCACCAAGCACGTGTCTGACGATCGGATAGCCGAACGGCTGGGTACCATGTCCTCGGCCAAGCAGGTGTGTAAGGATCTGTTGCAAGACGCGCTCGACGACGGCGGCAGCGACAACATCACCATCATCGTGAGCCGGGTGACGCAGAAGCGTTAGTCTCAAAGAGGGCTAGAAAGAGGGAAAAGAGGGAAAAGAGGGCTAAGAGGGAAAAGAGGGCTAAGAGGGCTAAGAGGGATAAAAAGTCACATCGGTGACACGGCAACCAGGCCGACTGTTGTGAACCTCTTAGCCCTCTTAGCCCCCTTAGCCCTCTTAGCCCTCTATCCCTCTATCCCCCTGCCTGTTCCGGTGCAGCAGATTGCAGCGCCCTTCCGCTCCGCGGTGACCCTCGTCACAGACCCAGGATGGCGCATGCCGTAGCATCATTGCTACCATGGCCACCCAGCAATCCGACGACAGCCATATGTCGCAGGAGGTCGATGACCTCCTGGGGCAACTCAAGTCACAGCCGTTCGGCGCCGCCCACCGGTCGCAGCCTCGCATCGTGGCCACGCCGCGTCCCGCCGTCGGCGGCGGGGTGGTACGAGATAGCTATCCGTGGGCCAAGGTTCTCCTGGTGGCCTCCCTCGGCTTGGGTCTGGTGTTCTGGCCCTACGCCCACGGCTGCGGGCTAGGCCTCACCTCGTATTTTGTCGCCCTGGGCGTCCTCCTGGTGACCGCCGCCTGGGCCCTGCAGGCCGCCTGGCGCCAGCACTCCGCCTGGGCCTACGGCTTCGGCCTGGCCATAGTTGTGTGGGGCGCCGGGCTCAGCCTCGCGCAGGTACTCCCCCGGGTCGGCTACGCCCAGAACGCCGCCTTCTGGAGTTGCCAGGCGGGCTTGGCACCCCCGCCGGCGGACGCCGCCGCACCGGCCGAGTCAGCGCCGGCCGGGGATGTACCGCTGGCGGATCTGCCACCGTTTTTCTAGTTCTGCACACAATTAGAAAGTCACGCTGATCCCGACGCCGGGCGATTTCGTCGCGGCCACATATATCGGGTACGCCGTGACACGGGCCGCATCCGCCTGACCGCCCGCTACCGCCCGCTACCGCCCACCTACCGCCCGTTACCGCCTTTACCGCCCTACCGCCTTACCGCCCTACCGCCTTACCACCCTACCGCCCTACCGCCCCTAGGGCGTCGCCGCCACCTTCCGCGGCACCATCTCATCCCTCATCGCCAAATGATACGCCGTCGCAGCCACCACCACCGCGGCCTGTTTCAGATCCTCGAGCATCAGGTGATCAAAGGTGTCGAGGTTGGTGTGGTGCGTGTTGATGCCGTACTCGATCGGGTCCTGGATGAAGTTGAACCCGGGGATGCCGGCGGCGTCGAACGACAGGTGGTCGGTGCCGCCGGTGTTGCCGTGGCGTACCGCCACCACGCCCAGGTCGCGGAAGGGCCACAGCGTCTGCTCGAAGATCGGGGAGGCCGCTGCGTTCTTCTGGTTCCAGATGCCGCGGATCTTGCCGGTGCCGTTGTCGACGTTGAGGTAGGCCGAGATCTTGTCGTGCAGTTCCGGGTGGTCGGCCAGGTATTCCCGCGAGCCCCACAGGCCTTGCTCCTCACCGCTCCACAGGCCGATGCGGATGGTCCGCCGCGGCGTGACGCCCAGGGTCTTGAGAATGCGCATGGCCTCCATCATGACGATGGAGCCGGCGCCGTTGTCGGTGGCGCCGGTGCCGTAGTGCCACGAGTCGAGGTGGGCGCCGATCATGACGTACTCGTCGGCCAGGTCGCCGCCGGGGATGTCGGCCACCGAGTTGTACGACATGAGGTCGTCGTCGTAGAACCGGGTCTCCACGTCGATTTCGAGCGTAACGCTCCGGCCCTCGGTGAGGTTGCGGTACATCTCGTTGTACTGCTCCTGCGAGACGACCAATTCGGGGAGCGGATCGTCGTAGCGGCCGTAGCGGCCGAACAGCTTGCCGCCGCCCCGGATGATGCCGTTGGGACGGGAGGACGGTGTCAGGATGAGGGCTACCCCGGCGGCACGCAGATCGGCGTCCTGCCGCGCCTGGGCGTCGGCGATCCGCGTCATCAGAGAATCCCAGTTGATGGGGCCGCGCCCCCGCCGCCGGTTGGGACGGTCCACGGCCGGCTGCAACAGGCTGTCCACCGGGGTGCGCCGGTAGCGGTGCTCGAATTCCGCCAGGATATCGCTCGGTTCTCTCAGCATCACGAAGGCGCCGGCCAGCGAACCGGTGAACGACGCCAGGGAATCGAAGCCGCCGGGCACCACCACCGCCGATCCGGTGATGGGTCCGTTGGTGCCGCCGGTCCAGCCCACCGGCTGGGCGTTGAGCGGCTGGCTGAAGGGTTCCAGAATGGTGCCCTGGTAACGAACCCTTTCCCAGCCGCGGCCGAACTCGCCCCAGGGTTCCACGGCCGCGTTGGCCAGGCCCCACTCCTCGAACTTGGCGACGGTCCAGTCGTTGGCCCGCCGCATACCGGGGGAGCCGGTGAGCCGTGGACCGATGACGTCGGTCAGGTGGTGGGCCAGGGCCTCCATTTGTGAGTTTTCCAGCCCTTCTGCCCTGATCTGGGCGACCATGTCGAGGTCGAGCGACTCGGACGCGATCTGGGCGGGAAGGGTTGTGGGGGCGGTAAGGGCCGCCAGGGCGGCGGCGAGGACGAACTTGGGGAAACGCATGAGACGCTCCGGGCAAAGTCAGCCCGAAATGTAGTCGGCCTTGCCGGTCTCCGGCCAATCTGTAGGTAGCTCGCTTGGCGAAGCCTACGCCGAAACACGTCCCCGTTGAGTTACTGACCATCCCGCCGTACCTCGACCGTGATGACGTGAGGCTCGGTAGACGGTGGTGTGGTATCGAGAAGAGCTGGTGTCTGGATGCCCGGGTGTGGGCCGGGGCCACCACAAAGGAAACAAGCCCCCCACTCGCTCAGGTCCACGGTCTTACGGGGACCGGTGATATCGCTGCACGCTGACAGGGTGGTCATGGTGAGCAAGCAGGTCGGTACCAGCAGGCGGCGCCAGTGTCTTCGTGTCATGATCCCTCTCCTGGTGAACTGTGCCGTCACGCTACTTGGGCTCGGTCAAGGGCGAGTCAAGAATTGGGGAGCTATTGACTCGGCAATACGTGAATCTTCACGCAGGCTTCATCGAGGCTTCATCCCACCCGGGCCATTTATCGGAGACCCCAATTGTCCGAGTAACGGCGTGCACCTCACCAAGAAGAGCAAATACGCTCTGTTGGGCTTGGCCTATTTGGTATCCCGAGACCGGGGGACCACCGTGCCGCTGGCCGAGGTTGCCAAGGCGCAGGCGCTGCCGGCCACCTTCCTGGCCAAGATTTTTCAGGAGCTTGCCCGCCACGGAGTGCTCGAAGCGGATCGAGGTCGTGGGAGCGGGTACACGCTGAGCCGCGCCCCGGCCGAGGTTCGGGTGCGGGAGGTGGTTGAGGCGGTCGAAGGCCCCATGGCGCTGAAGCAGTGTCTCCTATGGAGCAACGACTGTGGCGAGGAGGATCCGTGTCCGCTGCATTACCGCCTCGAACAGTTTCACGCCCAACTAGATGACGTGTTGAACGAGGTCACGTTGGCGGACTACGCCGACAAGACAGCCCACGTGAAGTCCCAGAAACGGGGAGCGACGTCATGAGGTTGTTGTCCCTGAGTATTGGCCTGGTCATGCTGGGCCTGGCCGCTGCACCGACGCGGCTTACCGCTCAAGAATCCTCCGGCGAGGCGATCTTCCAGCAAAAGTGCTCCGCCTGCCATCTCACCGGAAGCGATCGGTTGGTAGGGCCCGGCTTGGCAGGCGTCACCACCCGTCGCGATCCCGCTTGGCTCAAGCGGTTCATCATGCAGCCCGATCAAGTGCTCGCGTCCGGCGATTCGATCGCCAACGCCTTGCTGCTGGAATACCAAGTCCCCATGCCGAATATCGGCACCACGGATGCCGAGGCCGAGGCGTTGATCGCATTTCTCAGCGGTGCCGAAGCCGCCGGGGAGAGTGGCGCGCAACAGGTGGCGGTCGCGCCGGCCACGGAGGAGCAGATCGTCCTGGGGCAGAATCTGTTTCAAGGGACGACGCGGTTCAGCAACAATGGGCCGACGTGCAACTCGTGCCACGAGGTCACCAACGACGCCGTCATCGGCGGTGGCATCCTCGCTCGCGAACTGACCACGGTGTTTTCCCGCCTCGGGGGACCCGGCGTGCGCGCGATTCTGGGAAGCCCGCCGTTTCCGGTTATGCAGCGGGCCTACCAGGGCACACCGCTGACCGACGAGGAAGTGGTGGCCTTGGTGGCGTTCCTCGAGCGAGCCGATGCGGAACAGGCGCTGCACCAGCCACGCGACTACGGCATCAAGCTGTTCGGCGCCGGCGTGGTCGGCGTCCTTATCCTCCTCGGCCTCTACTCCTTGTTGTGGAGAGGTCGCCTGAGGGGATCGGTCAACCAGGCGATCTACGACCGGCAGATTTCGTCCACCTGAATCCACCACCAGCCAGAAACCAGGTAACGACCAATGGGTTGGATCAAAGACATCATCTCGCCGCAGACCCGGCAGTGGGAAGAATTCTACCGCAACCGCTTCCAGCACGATCGCATCGTCCGCAGTACCCACGGTGTGAACTGCACGGGCGGTTGTTCCTGGCAAATCCATATCAAGGACGGCATCGTGACCTGGGAGACGCAGCAACTGGATTATCCGTTGCTGGAAGACTCCCTGCCACCGTACGAACCTCGGGGATGCCAACGGGGGTTCTCCTATTCCTGGTATCTGTACAGCCCTTTGCGAATCAAGTACCCGCTGATTCGCAGCGCCCTGCTCGACGCCTACCGCGCCAAGAAACGCGAAACCGGCGACCCGATGAAGGCGTGGAAGGCGTTGCAGGCGGACAAAGGCGCGCGCCGGACCTACCAGAAGGCGCGCGGCAAGGGCGGATTCCGTCGGGCGAGTTGGGACGAGGTCATGGAGATCATGGCCGTCGCCAACATCAGCACCGCGCAGGAGTACGGGCCTGACCGGGTCATCGGCTTCAGTCCGATTCCGGCGATGTCGATGCTGAGTTACGCGGCTGGGGGACGCTTCCTCCAGCTGTTCGGCGGAGTCAATCTCAGCTTCTACGACTGGTATTGCGACCTCCCCACGGCGTTCCCGGAAATCTGGGGCGAGCAGACCGATGTGTGCGAGAGCGCCGACTGGTACAACGCCAAGATGATCGCCGACATGGGCGCCTGCCTGAACATGACGCGGACCCCCGATTGCCATTTCTTCGCGGAGTCGCGCCATAACGGTACCAAGGCGGTGGTATTTTCGCCCGACTTCAGCCAGGTGTGCAAATACGCCGATCAGTGGGTGCCACTCCACGCGGGAAGCGACGGCGCGTTCTGGATGGCCACAACGCACGTGATCCTCAAGGAATTCCACCACGAGAAGCAGACGCCTTACTTCATCGACTACGTCAAGAAGTACACCGACAGCCCGTATCTGGTGAAGCTCGAGCGGGACGGCGAGCACTACAAACCCGGGCGGTTGCTGCGCGCGTCTGAGCTCACCGAGTACCAGGATATCTCCAACGGCGACTGGAAGTTCATCAACATCGACTCGGCCAGCGGCAAGCTCGTGGTGCCCAAGGGGAGTTCCGGATCCCGCTGGGACGAGAAGCAGGGCAACTGGAACATGAAGGCCGAGAGCGTGGTCGACGACCAGCCTTACGACCCGGTCCTCACCCTTCTGGATCGATCGGCCGAGGTGGTGCAGACGACCTTCACCGAGTACGGACTCGATAACACGGTGCAGCGCGGGGTCCCGGTCATGCAGGTGGAGACCACCACCGGTCCGGTGATGGTTACCACGGTCTACGACCTCATCATGGCGCAATACGGGGTGGGCCGCGGGTTGGCCGGCGATTATCCCAGCGACTATGAGGACAAGGACGCGGCCTATACCCCGGCATGGCAAGAACTGTTCACCGGGGTGGCGTCGGCTACCGTGATCCAGTTCGCCCGCGAGTGGGCCAACACGGCCGAGGCGACCGGCGGGAAGTGCATGATCATCATTGGGGCAGGCATCAACCACTGGTACCACGCCAATCTGATGTACCGGGCGGGCGCCATGGCCTTGATGCTCTCCGGCTGTGTCGGCAAGAACGGCGGTGGCCTCAATCACTACGTGGGTCAGGAGAAGTTGGCGCCGGTGGACTCCTGGGGGACCATCGCCTTTGGCAAAGACTGGCACTCCGCCGTCCGGCTGCAGCAGGCGCCGATCTGGCACTACATCAACACCTGCCAGTACCGCTACGACGGCCAATTCTCACGGTACAACACCGTGCCCGACAACGACATGACCCGGCAGCACACCGCCGACCAGATCTACAAGTCGGTTCGCATGGGGTGGATGCCCTTCTACCCGCAGTTTGAGCAGAACACGTTGACCTTGTGCCAGGAGGCGCTCGACAACGGTGCCACCGATGACGAGGGCATCAAACGGTACGTCCTGGAGAAGCTCAAGAGCAAAGAGCTGCAATACTCGGTGAGCGATCCGGAAGCCGAAAAGAACTTCCCCCGGGTGTGGTACATCTGGCGGGGCAATGCCATCATGGGGAGCATGAAGGGGCACGAGTACTGCCTGAAGCACTACCTGGGGACCCACTCCAATGCCATCGCGGAGGACTCGGAGGAGCACACCAGCGAGGTGAAGTGGCACGACGTTGCTCCCGTCGGCAAGATGGATCTCGTGGTCGACCTGAACTTCCGCATGGACTCCTCGGCGCTGTATTCCGACATCGTGCTGCCCGCGGCCTCGTGGTACGAGAAGGCCGACCTGAACAGCACGGATCTACACTCGTTCATCCATCCCCTCTCTGCGGCCATTCCCCCCGTGTGGGAATCGAAGACGGATTGGAACATCTTCCGCGACCTCGCCAAGGTAACCAGTGAGGCGGCGGCGAAATACTTCCCCGAGCCGCAAAAAGACATCATCGCGTCGCCCATCGCGCACGACTCGGCCGGGGAGATCTCCCAGCCGGTCATCAAGGACTGGTACCAGGGCGAGTGCGAAGCGATACCGGGCAAGACCATGCACGGCCTAGCGGTCGTGGACCGCGACTACACCAAGTTGTACGACAAGTACATCAGTCTGGGCGATCGCATCCGGACGGCGGGCCTCTCTGCGCACGGCAACAGCTACCAGTGCGCCGACGCCTACGACGAGATGGTGACGTCCAACTATTTCCCGGTGGAGCGCCAGAACGGCTCCATCTATCCATCGCTGAAGGAAGACGTGTCGGCCGCCAATGCGGTGCTCCACCTCTCTTCCCTGACGAACGGCGTGTTGAACATGCGGGCGTACCGGGACGCCGAGCGGAGGACCGGGGTGGAACTCCAGGACCTCGGGGCCGGCAGCGAGGACGTGCTGATTAGCTACGCCGACCTGCAGGCCCAGCCACGCCGGTACAACACCTCCCCGCTGTGGTCCGGTGTGATGAAGGACGGCCGGGCGTACGCGGCCTACACGTACAACATCGAGAAGCTGGTCCCGTGGAGGACGTTGACGGGCCGCCAGCATTTTTATCTCGACCATGAGATGTATCTGGCCTACGGCGAAAACCTGCCGACCTACAAGCCGTCGCCCAAACCCGAGGCGTATGGTGACCTCAAGCAGACCCTGAAGGACGGCCAGGCGCGCATCCTCAACTGCCTCACGCCGCACGGAAAGTGGCACATCCACTCCACCTACATGGAAAACCACCGGATGCTGACCCTCTCCCGTGGTTGCGAGCCGGTGTGGCTGAGCGAGATAGATGCGGCCGAGCTGGGTATTCAAGACAACGACTGGGTCGAGGTCTTCAACGATCACGGCGTGTACTGCGCCCGTGCCTGCGTCAGCGCCCGCATCCCCAAGGGCGTGTGCATCGTGTACCACGTCCCGGAGCGCACGGTGGGGATCCCCAAGTCCCAGGTGCGCGGTGGCAAACGCGCCGGCGGGCACAACAGTTTCACTCGCATTCACCTGAAGCCGAACTTCCTGGCCGGTGGCTACGGGCAGTTCACCTACCACTTCAACTACTGGGGCCCCATCGCGCCAAACCGCGATACCCACGTCGTCGTCAAGCGCATGGACAAAGTTGTCTTCTAAGGGAGAGCCGAGATGGACGTTCGCTCACAGATATCGATGGTGTTTCACCTCGACAAGTGCATCGGCTGCCACACCTGTTCGATCGCCTGCAAGAACATCTGGACCGATCGCAAAGGCGCCGAGTACATGTGGTGGAACAACGTCGAGACGAAACCGGGAACCGGATATCCTGGCAAGTGGGAAAACCAGGACATCTACCAGGGCGGCTGGCAGAAGAACGGCAAGGGCATCGAGCTGAAGGGCGCGGGGAAGCCGAAGAGCCTGACCAATATCTTTCACAATCCCAATATGCCCGTTATCGACGACTACTACGAGCCGTTCACCTACAAGTATCTGGATCTCATCGAATCACCTCCGGGGGACGATCAACCCACGGCCAGGCCGATCTCGATGATCACCGGCGAGCCGATGGACATCAAGATGGGTCCCAATTGGGACGACGACTTGAGTGGGTCGCCCGACTACGCGCGCAACGACCCGAATCTGGCAAACCTGACGCCTGCCGAGCGGGAAGCCATGTTCCAACTGGAACGCATGGCGTTCTTCTACCTGCCGCGAATCTGTAACCACTGTCTGAATCCCGCGTGCGTTGCGTCGTGCCCCTCGGGGGCGATCTACAAACGAGGCGAGGACGGGATCGTCCTGATCAATCAGTCCGTGTGCCGTGGCTGGCGGATGTGCGTGACGGCGTGCCCCTACAAAAAAACGTACTACAACTGGAGCACAGGGAAATCCGAAAAGTGCATTCTGTGCTTTCCACGGATCGAATCAGGGCAAGCGCCGGCCTGCATGCACTCCTGCGTGGGTCGCATCCGCTACCTGGGGGTGATGCTGTACGATGCCGATGGTATCGAGGCCGTAGCCTCGGCCGATGACGCGGACGTGGTGGACCGTCAGATGGATATGATCCTCGATCCGTTCGACCCCGAGGTGATCGCCTCGGCCAAGGCCAACGGTCTGGCTGATTCCACTATTGCCGCCGCCCAGGCGTCTCCCGCGTACAAGTTTGTGAAGGTATGGGACCTGGCGCTGCCGCTCCACCCCGAATACCGCACGCTCCCGATGCTGTTCTACGTGCCGCCGCTGCTGCCGGTGGTGGCGTCCGTCACGGAGGTCGACAACGAGGAACAAGCAAAGAAAATGAACCCGGTCGGAAAGGTCTGGCCCGACAGCTGGCTCTACGACACGACCACCAAGGAACTCTTCGGGACCATCGATGACGCCCGTTTCCCGCTCAAGTACATGGCCAACCTGTTCAGCGCCGGTGATACCACCCAGGTAAGCGATCGCCTGAAGAAGCTGATGGCGGTGCGACTCCATCGCCGGCAGATCACCGTAGGTGACTTGGCCGAGAGTACCGTGAAGGAGGCGCTCGCCGACACGGGCCTGACGCCGCAAACGGCCGACGACATCTACTACCTGACATCGCTGGCCAAGTTCGACGACCGGTTCGTGATTCCCGCGGCGCATCGGGAACAGGCCATCGAGATGATGGAGTTTACCGGGGACGTGCGCGGTAGCACGGGATTCGGCTTCGAGAACGATACGGCAAAGAGAGGAGCCTGAGTCATGCGGAGTCTGGCCCACTACGAGTCCCTCGCGGCTCTGTTCGACTACCCGGAGGCGGACTATCCGGCGAAGGTGCATAAAGCATACGCCGTGCTGGCGGACCGGTACCCCCAGGCGGCGGCTGAACTCGAGGCCTTCGTGGAGGCGGTGGGAGCCGACGCCCGAGAGTACACGCCGGAAGCATTGGATGAGATCCAGGAGATCTTCACCCGGTCGTTCGACGTGCAGGCGATCACCACCTTGGGTGTCGGGTACGTCATGTTCGGTGACGATTACAAGCGCGGTGAGCTGTTCGTCAACCTGAGTCGTGAGTATGCCGACATCGGCATCGATTGCGGGACCGAGTTGGCCGACCACCTCCCCACCGTGTTGCGATTGATCGCCCGGTGGCAGGATGAGGATCTGGTCGCGGAGCTGGTAGAGGAGCTGCTCCACCCCGCGCTCCATCAGATGATCGCTGAATTCGGGTCACAACGTTCCCAGCAACGGGACAAACTGTACCAGAAACATTACAAGACCCTGATCGCATCTTCGGCCACCCGGGGCACCATGTTCCGTGCGCCGCTGGCCGCCCTTCTGGAGGTGCTGAAGGATGACTTTGCCCTCTCCGAATGGCAGCCCCCAGAGCAGGACAACGATTTCTTGCGGTCGGTCGGGCGCGAACTCGACATAGAAGCCACTGCCGGACGCCCAGCTCCATCGGGGAGGATGCTATGAACGCGCTCAATTCCTTTCTCTTCGTGGCGTTCCCCTACGTGGCGGTAATGGTCTTCATAGTCGGCGTTGCCTACCGATACCGCCAGAAGGGCTTCACGGTTTCGTCGCTCTCGTCGCAATTTCTCGAGGGCAAGCAGCTCTTCTGGGGCACCATTCCGTTCCACTTCGGCGTTCTAGTGGTGTTTGTGGGGCATCTGACAGCGTTCCTCCTGCCCCGCGCAACGCTGGCGTGGAACAGCATTCCACTGCGCCTGATCGTGCTCGAGGTGACGGCCTTCATCTTCGGCTTGAGCATGCTGATCGGTCTCGTGGCCCTCATGTACCGGCGCTTCAGCAACGCCCGCATTCGAGCCGTCACCACTCCCATGGATGTCGTCCTCGAGCTGCTGCTGTTGGCCCAGGTGGTGCTGGGGTGCTGGATTGCGCTGGGATTCCGCTGGGGCTCGTCCTGGTTTGCCGCCGATCTCACGCCATACCTCTGGTCCCTCGTGCGGCTGTCCCCTGAGACCGCGGCCGTCTTCGCCCTGCCGTGGGTGATCAAGCTCCATATCGTCGGCGCCTTCGCCCTCATCCTGATAGTCCCGTTCTCGCGCCTGGTGCACTTCGTGGTCGCCCCGCTGAACTACATCGTGCGTCCCTATCAGCAAGTGATGTGGAATTGGGATCGAAAGACGATACGCGACCCGAACACGCCGTGGAGCGAGGCTCGCCCCAGAAACAACTAGGCGAGGTACTGTCCGCTCCATCCGACAGCGGGGCGCTTGCCGGAATGGAGTGACCGGATCGGCGGGGATCACCTGTAGAGATCGGAAGAGCACACGTCTGAACTCCAGTCACACTGATATATCTCGTATGCCGTCTTCTGCTTGAAAAAAAAAAATAATAAGACAGAGATATTATAAGTTAGTTCC
>CAJVYZ010000031.1 GCA_913009915.1 uncultured Gemmatimonadota bacterium
TTTTGCTCTTTTTTTTTTTCAAGCAGAAGACGGCATACGAGATATATCAGTGTGACTGGAGTTCAGACGTGTGCTCTTCCGATCTAGCTGGGCCACAACCGATGAGCATCCTGCGATCCGACTAGGCCGGGGGCCGTTCTCCCCACCCATCGCGGAACGCGCTACATTCCGGCTGCGTCGGGACCGGTCGGCTGGCGCCGCCGGCGCTACCGGGCTAACAGACTTCGGGGAGTTGGCGTGATCACCCTGCGTAATCTGGAAAAATCGATCGACACTGCGGCCGGCCGCATGTTCCTGCTCCGGCGAATCGACATGGAGGTCCGGCAAGGGGAGTTCGTCACCATCATGGGCCCGAGCGGGGCGGGGAAATCCACCCTGCTGAGCATTCTGGGCATGCTGGACGCCATGTGGTCCGGTGAATACTATCTGGCGGGCCACGAAGTCCACCACCTGCCCCCCAAGAAGCGGGCCGCGCTCAATCGGGATCTGATCGGGTTCGTGTTCCAGAGCTTTCATCTACTCGACGATCTGACCGTGGCCGAGAACTTGGACATCCCGCTGTCCTATCGCGGGGTCAAGTCGAGCGAGCGGCAGGCGATCGTGGCGGATACGCTGGACCGCTTCAACATCGTGGGGAAGAAAGACCTGTTCCCATCACAGTTGTCGGGCGGCCAGCAGCAGTTGGTCGGCGTGGCGCGGGCGGTGGTGGCCAATCCCAAGCTCATCCTGGCCGACGAACCGACCGGCAATCTCCACTCGGCCCAGGCCAGGGAGATCATGGAATTGTTCACCGAGTTGAACGCCCAGGGCGTGACCATCCTGCAGGTGACGCACTCCGAAGAGAACGCGTCCTACAGCCATCGTATCATCCAGTTGAAGGACGGCTGGATAGTAGACGAATAATGAATATTGATTGCCACGAACATTGAATGGTGATGTGAAGGACTATCTTTCATTATTCATTATTCCCGTGGCATTCATTATTCCTGGCATTCTCATGACCCCTAAACGCATCCTAATCGCCGACGACCAGACCGACGTGCTGGGTGCCCTGCGACTGCTCCTCAAAGGAGAAGGGTGGGAGGTAACCACCACCACCTCGCCCGCGGGCGTCCTGCGCTCGCTCGAGGCAGACCAGTTCGATGTGCTCCTCATGGACATGAACTACACCATGGACACGACGTCGGGTGTGGAAGGGCTCGACCTGCTCACCCGGATCGCCGGACTCGACAGCAGCCTCCCGGTGATCGTCATGACCGCGTGGGGCAGCGTCGAGGGCGCCGTCGAAGCCATGCGCCGGGGCGCGCGGGACTATGTCGAGAAGCCGTGGGACAACGCCCGCCTCATGGCCACGCTCGGCAGCCAGTTGGAGCTGGGCCGGGCGCTGCGGCGGGCCCGGCGGTTGGAGGACGAGAACCGGTTCCTCCGGGCCGACGGGTTGCCCGCGCTGATCGCCGAGTCGCCCGTCATGCAACCCGTTCTGGACCTGATGGAACGGATCGCTCCGTCGGACGCCAACGTCCTGGTTACCGGCGAGCACGGCACGGGGAAGGAAGTCGTGGCCAACTGGATCCATGCGGCCTCGAAGCGGTCCGACAAACCCTTGGTGACCGTCAACGTCGGTGGCCTGTCGGAGGGTGTGTTCGAGAGCGAGTTGTTCGGACACGTCAAAGGGGCGTTCACCGACGCCAAGACGGACCGCGTCGGGCGATTCGAGACGGCGGACGGCGGCACGCTGTTCCTTGACGAAATCGCCAACGTGCCCAGGACCCAGCAGGCCAAACTTCTCCGGGTGCTGCAAACCGGTCAGCTGGAGCGGGTCGGATCGTCACGCACGATCACGGTCGACGTGCGGGTCATTTCGGCCACCAACGCCGATATCCAGGCCGAGGTGACAGCAGGGCGGTTGCGGGAGGATCTCCTGTTCCGCCTGAACACCATCGAGATCGCGCTGCCGCCGCTGCGGGACCGCGGCCCGGACATTCTCGCCCTGGCCCTTTACTACCTCCAGCGCCACAGCGCGCGGTACGGCAACGCCGTCGAAGGATTCGAGCCCGCGGCGACGCAAGTCCTGATGCAGTATCCCTGGCCGGGTAACGTCCGCCAGCTAGATCACACCGTGGAACGGGCGGTGTTGATGGCGCGCGGCTCGAGTATCCAGGCGGACGAACTGGCCTTGCGGCCCACCGTTGCACGCGGCGAGGAAGCCGAACTGGCGGAGCTGACGCTCGACCAAGCCGAGCGGGTTCTGATTCAGGACGCCTTGCGTCGCTGCGACGGGAACGTGACCGAGGCGGCTCATGCTCTGGGGCTCAGTCGGAGCGCTCTCTATCGCCGATTGAAGGCGCATGGTCTCTGAGCCGCAACCGCGGAGTGCCGGGCCCATCGAGCGGTACGTCCTGGGACTCGCCTTTCTGGCCGGGCTCCCGGGGAGCGTGATCGCCCTGGTCCTTCTGTGGACCGGCAGCCACTCCCTCAATTTCCAGATCACCCTCAGCCTGTTGGTGGTGACGTTCTGGTTCGGTTTCGCCTGGACGGCTCGCGGACGGGTGGTGCACTCCCTCCTGACGCTGGCCAGTATGCTGGGGGCGCTGCGCGAGGGGGACTTTTCCGTGCGCGGTCGGGGCGCCGGCCAGGGCGATTCACTGGGCCAGGCCATGGCGGAAGTCAATCAGCTGGCCGACACGCTGAAGGAACAACGGCTGGGCGCGGTCGAAGCCACGGCGCTGCTGCGCCGGATGATGGGCCAAGTCGAAGTCGGCCTATTTGCCTTCGACAGCGGACGGCGATTGCGGCTGGTGAACCGGTGGGGGGAACGGATGCTCGGCCAACGGGAGGAGCGGCTCCTGGGACTGAGCGCCGATGAGCTCGGTCTGGCCCAGTGTCTGGTAGGGCCCCCGGTTCGCACGATGGACCTGGCCTTCCCGGGGTGGGACGGCCGGTGGGACGTGCGGCGCAGCACCTATCGTCAGGACGGCGTGCCGCACCAGCTACTGGTGCTGTCTGACGTGAGCCGGGCGCTGCGGGAGGAGGAGCGGCAGGCGTGGAAGCGGATCGTGCGCGTTCTGGGACATGAAATCAACAACTCCCTGGCGCCGATTTCGTCGATCGCCGACAGTCTGCAGACGTTGCTGGAGCGGAGCGTCAAGGCCGAGGACCACGAGGAGGACCTGGTCAGCGGTCTTTCAATTATTGCGGGTCGGGCCGAGGGCCTGCGCCGCTTCATGGCGGCCTACGCCCGTTTGGCAAAACTTCCGCCGCCCGACATGGCTCCGCTCGAGGTCGAACCGTGGATCCGGCGGGTGGCGCGTCTCGAAGGCCGGATGGAGGTGACGGTAGAGCCGGGCCCGCCCGTCACCATCGACGCCGACGGGGATCAACTGGATCAGGTGCTGATCAATTTGGTCAGCAACGCCGTGGAGGCCGTCCAGGAACCCGGTGGCGCTGTACGGGTCGGCTGGTCGGTGGACTCGGCCTACCTGGTCGTCTGGGTGGAGGACGAGGGACCCGGCATCGGGGACGGCAGCAACCTGTTTGTCCCCTTCTTCACCACCAAACCCAAGGGATCGGGCATCGGGCTGGTGCTCAGTCGGGAGATCGCCGAAGCGCATTCGGGCGACGTGCAGCTCAGGAACCGGACCGACACCTCAGGGTGCCGCGCCGAACTCAGGATCCCGCTCGCGGCCGGCTGATCGTCAGCGGGAGATGTTGGCCTGGATGGCCCGGGCGATGGAATCGGCCATGATCGCTTTTTGCTCGAAGCCGGCGCCGCGTAATGTGGCGCTCGAGGCCAACCGTCGGACCAGGCCCTGGGTAACCAGATAGGACGTGAGCCCCAGTGTCTGGTCGGGGTATCCCGCGGCGCTCCAGGCAAAATTGACGGCGTGCCGCGCAGCTTCGGGGAGGGCTCCAGGTGCAGCCAGCGCTTGAGCGAGTCGGCTGGATGCACCTTATGCAAATCTGTATAAGGCACATCCCTGGGCGATTAGAACTCCGGGTGAGCGCCGGAATCGGTGAGGTACTTGCTTCCGTCCCTGTTGTTCGCCTTCTCGCCGTCGAACTGGTTGAGCCGCACCGAGAAGTCGGGGAATCTGGCGACCACGTCCAGCTGCCCGCCGATGGCCTCGATGTACTTCCGCAGGGTACTGAGGTGGGTATCCTCCCGGCGCTCCAACTCAGAGACGCTGGCCTGCCGGATCGCTAGCGCGTTCGCCACCGCCTCTTGGGTGACATTCTGGGCCTTGCGGAGGTCCTGGAGTGCCATCTCGGCGAGCATGATTGCCGTGCGCTTCTTGGCCCGGCGCTGATGCTCTACTGGCATCTTGGCCACAAGGTCCTTGAACTTCTTAGCCATCGATGACCCCCTCTTCTCTCAGTTCGTCTATGTACTTGTCGTACAGTCTATCGGCGATTGGGACATTCCTCGTGTACCAACGATCGTCGCCGGTTTTGTTCCCGCCCAACAGCAGAATGGCGGACCGCCGTGGGTCGAAGGCGTACAGCACACGGTACGGGTCTCCCTTGTGCTGGATGCGCAGTTCGCGCATGTGGCTATGGCGTGACTCCTCAATCCCTGAGCAGTGGGGGAAGCGGAGTTGTGGCCCGTGGGCCACTAGGAGACCGACGGTCGCGGTGATGGATTCCTGCTCATCCGCCGAGAGCTCATTCCACCAATCCTTGAAGTAGTCGGTATACCCACATCCCATCCCATGGTTGTAACATATAGGTTATAGCCTGTATTTGGTCAAGCCTATATATCGAACTTCCCGACACATGAACCTCCCCGCAAATTATGTGCAATTCTCGCAACATAAATACTTGTAGTACAACGACTTACCTATCGCATGGCGGGGGTAAGCGTGGCAAATAGGTAGGGGAATTGACCCTGCCCGGAGGCACCATGGGGCAGCGAGACGAGTGCCGACGAAGGCAGCGACGGCGGTGGAGGCCATCGGGTGACGCAACGTAGCTGATCGTCAGCGGGAGATGTTGGCCTGGATGGCCCGGGCGATGGAATCAGCCCTGACGGCTTCTTGCTCGAAGCCGGCGGCGCGTAACGTGGCGCTCGAGCCGCTGTAAACCACCGAGTACAGTTGCAGGATGGAGGCGGAGGGCATGTCGACCCAGCCGCGCGGGCGACGGTCGGCCGCGGACTGCCAGCGATACACGTTCCACAACAGGTCTCTGGTGCGCGGGATGTCGATGAACCCCATCGTGGTGTTGAACACGATGCTGTCGTTCGGCTCGACCGGGCTCGAGGCCAACCGTCGGACCAGGCCCTGGGTAACCAGATAGGACGTGAGCCCCAGTGTCTGGTCGGGGTATCCCGCGGCGCTCCAGGCAAAATTGACGGAGCGTAGTCCCTCGTTGTCCTGGATCAGCGCCAGGGTCGCCAGGTCCTTCCGCTCCACGAATTGATCGTCAAAGGTGACGGTGACGGCGCCGATGGGAATCTGGGTACCGACATCCACCTGGATCAGTTCGGGGAGGTCGTCGAGCTGCTGTTCGGTCATGCGGATCGCCGACGTGGTCGGACGGGGCCAGTTGCCTTCGCGCCACATGGGTGCCGCCTTATCGGGCTCGAACTCCGGAGTCTCCCTCCGGGCCAGTTGGCGCAGGTGCCACTCCGTGTTCATCAGAGACAGGTTGGCGAGGGTTACGTCACGGCGCACGCCTTCGACTTCCTGGGCGTACCACAGGGGGAAGGTGTCGTTGTCGCCGGCCGTGATGAGAATGCCGTACGGTTCCACCGATTGCAGCAGATCTATGGCCACGTCGCGGGCCATGTATTCGTTGGCCCGGCTAGCGGTGACCCGGTTGCCCACCAGCGGAATGAACGCCACCAGCACGATGGACGATGCCATCGCCCAGGCCGTGCGCTCGGAAGTGCCCTCCTTGACCTGTCCGATGTAGTCGACGATGCCGCGCATGGCGGCCCCCAACCCCACGGCGATCAACACACCGAAGTAGGCAAAGGATCCCACGAAGAAGTAGTCGCGCTCGCGGCCCTCGCGAATGAGGTTGGTTTCATTCGGATATATCGAGTAGCCGTACTTGAAGTTCAGGTAAAACACCAGCGCGACGGTGAGCGTCACCAGCATGGCGGCGGCGGCCAGGCCGGCCCGGTGGTCGCGTTTGAACAGGGCCACCAGACCGCCGAGGCCGAGCACCGTGAACAGAGCTGTGGCGATCTGGGCGAACGCGCCCCAGTCGCGGGCGAACTGCCAGGAGAAGTACTGCCAGTAGTTGGCGAACTGCCCTACCAGGCTCGCTTGCCGCGTGCCGAGCGGCGGCTTGAGATACTGCTTCCGGCTCAGGACGTCCATGAGGGCCTGCCAATTGGTCGGCTCACCCTCGTTGATCGGCGGAAACTGGGCCGCGCGGATCGGGAGATAGATATAGTTGAGCGACACGCCCACGACGATGGCCACGAGCCCGATCCACAGCAGTGGCCGGCGGAAGTCGTCCGGCGCCCGCCAGACGGCGTAGGCCACCACCACCGGCGCCAGGTACACCAGGGCGCCCCAGTCGGCCGGGGAAGGGTTGAAGCCAAATCCGGAGGCCGTGGTCACCACCGTAGTCCACTGACCGGTGAGGGCCAGCAGCAGAACGTATCCGAGAATGATGATCCACGGCTGGGTGGCCGCACGCCAATCGGTCCACAAGACGTAGATGCCGACCGCCGGCACGGCCAGGATACCCATCATGTGGTTGGTCGACGACAGCGCCATGATGTACATGATCAGCACCAGCCACCGGTCGCGGTGAGGGCCGGGCTCGTCGTCGCCCCAGTGCACCGCCAGCCAGGTGACCAGCGCCATCGAGAAGAGCGACAGGGTATAAACCTTCTCGTTGACGGTCGACTGGTTCCACACGGTCCACGAGAACGCAGATACGAGAATACCGCCCGTTGCCGCCAGGAGGCGGGCCCAGCGCAGCGGAACGATTTCCTGGAGCCACCGGTCCGCCACCAGGAACCAGAGTCCGGCGGCGGCGGCCGAGGTGACGGCGGCGAACAGGTTGATGCGGACCGCGTAGGACGCGGCCAGGGGCAGCAATCCGAAGGCGTGCGCCAGAACGGTGAACAATGGGTTGCCCGGCGGGTGGGGGATGCCCATGACCTTGGCGGCGGCGATGTACTCAGACGTGTCCCAGAACGCGGTCGTCGGGGCCAGTGTCAGCAGATAGATGACGAACACGCCGCCGGCAACGGCGGTGGCCCAGCCGTACGGTGCGGAGGGTCGGGAGTCGGTCATGAGTACCGGTAGCCTGGGGCCGTTAGTGGCGGAACTGACGGGTGCCTGTCAGTACCATGGCCATGCCGTGCTTGTCGGCTGCGGCGATGACCTCTTCGTCGCGGATGGATCCGCCGGGTTGGATGATGGCTGTGACGCCGACCCTGGCGGCCTCCTCCACTCCATCGGGGAAGGGAAAGAATCCATCGGAAGCCAGGACGCTCCCGGTCGGATCGTGTCCCAACTGGGCGGCCTTGTGGGCCGCAAGGAACGCGGCATCCACCCGGCTGGTTAGCCCGCCGCCGATGCCGATGGCGGTTTCGTTCTTGGCCATGACGATGGCGTTGGACTTGACCGGCGCCGAGGCGGTCCAGGCGAACCGGAGGTCGATCCACTCCTGTTCGGTGGGAGCACGGTCGGTGGCCACGCGCCACTTGTCTTCGTTGCGATCGAACTGGAAGCGGTCCTGGACAAAGAACCGGGCGCGGACGTATTTGGTTTCCAGGCCCCGTTCGCCTCTGTCCGAGGGGATCTCCACCAACCGGAGGTTTCTCTTGGTTCGCAGCACGGCCAGCGCCTGGTCGTGAAAACTCGGCGCGGCAATGACTTCCAGGAACAACCCGACCATGGCATTGGCGGCTTCCTCGTCTACTACTGTGTTGTAGGCTACCACGCCCCCGAACGCCGACACCGGGTCTGTCGACAAAGCCTTGGTGAAGGCGTCGGCCGCGCTGTTCCCCAGGGCGATCCCGCAGGGCGAGGTGTGCTTGATGATGGCGCACGCCGGGCGGGAGGACCACAAGGAAGCCGCCGTCACTGCCGAGTCCATGTCGAGAATGTTGTTGTACGACAGTTCCTTGCCGTGAAGCTGCTTCATGTCGCGGATGCCGCGCTGTTCTTCGGTAACGTACAGCGCCGCCCGTTGCGAAGGGTTCTCGCCGTAGCGCAGCGTCAGCTGGCGTTCGAAGGTGCCGCCGAGCAGTCGGGGCAACTCGTCTTCCTCGGTGGGGAGGTATCGGGCGATGGTGGCGTCGTATTCGGAGGTGTGGGAAAACACCTTGGCCGCCATGTTTTGCCGGAAGTCATGCGACAGGTCGTCTGCCTTCAAGCGCTCGAGTACCGTGTCGTAATCGGTCGGATCCACCACGGGGAGGACCCACTGGTGATTCTTTGCGGCCGAACGCAACAACGACGGTCCACCGATGTCGATGTTCTCGATGGCGTCGTCGAAGTTCACGTCCACCTTGGCGATGGTGGCACGGAATGGGTAGAGATTGACCACCACCAGATCGATGGGCGTGATGCCGTGTTCTTTCAGCGTCGCCAGGTGCTGCGGCGTATCGCGCCGGGCCAGGATGGCGCCGTGGATGAGTGGGTGGAGGGTCTTGACGCGGCCGTCCAGCATTTCCGGGAAGCCGGTTACGGCGTCGACCGCGGTAACCGCCAGGCCGGAATCGACCAGCAACTGCTTGGTGCCACCCGTGGAGAGGATGTCCCACCCCAGGTCGATCAGGCCACGGGTAAACTGGACAACACCGCGTTTGTCACTCACGGAGATCAACGCACGGGGCATGCAACGGTCCTCACGATTCGAGTTCAGTCGGCGTCTCCGCCAACGGGACGGGGCTGCCGGCGCGCGCGGCGGCAACGACCACGGCCGGCAACAGCGCGTGCTCGGTCGCCAACACCCGGGCCGCCAGCGTCTCGGGTGTGTCCCCGGTCAGCACCGCTACCCTTGATTGCGCCAGCACCGCGCCCCGGTCGTATGCCTCGTCGACCAGGTGTACCGTAGCCCCGGTTTCCCTGGCGCCGCTGGCCAGTACCGCCTCGTGCACCCGGCGCCCATACATGCCCTGGCCCCCATGGAGCGGCAGCAGCGCCGGGTGGATGTTGAGCATGCGTCCGCGGTACCGAGATACTACCTGGGCGGGCACCAGCTTGAGGTACCCGGCCAGGACGATCAGATCGACGTCCCGGCGGCCGCACCGGGTAATCCACTCCGTGGGGTCGGCCGGGTCGTCGAAGACTTCGGCCGGGATACCGGCGGCGCGAGCCTTCTCCAGCCCTCCAGCGGTGGCCCGGTTACTGAGTACCAGGGCGACCTCGGCATCTGGCTCATCCCGCAACCCCTCAATGAGCGCTGCCAGATTGCTCCCGCGACCCGACACACACACGGCGACCCTGTACGACATGGGCGGGAAAATAAGGCAGGTAGGGAGAGAAGTCAGTCCCCGGTCGGCGCCGTGGCTTCGGCTACCCTGCTCGCCGCCTCCATGATGTCCTTGGCCTCTGGGATAGCGCTGTCCTGCGCCCCCGTTCGATGTTCCTGGCCGTACCCGGTCAGCACCAGGATCGCCCGGCCACCGAAGGCCTCGGCGGGACGAAGATCGGAGAGCCGATCTCCCACCCACCAACTCCCGGCCATGTCGAGATCCAGGTCGCGTTCGGCATCGCGATATAACCGGGTCCCCGGTTTGCGGCAATCGCACGGGTCGTCGTCGGTCGGGGAGTGGGGGCAGTAGTAGCTGGCGTCGACGCCGGCACCGTCTTGGGCCAGGAGTTCTTCGACCCGCGTTTGGACGCGCCGGTAGTCGTCGTGGGTCAGCAGTCCGCGACCGATTCCCGATTGGTTGGTGACGATGACGATGGCGAACCCTGCTTGGGCCATCCGTGCCAGGGCCTCGCCGGCCCCTGGGAGAAGACGCACGTCGTCAGGGTTCTTGAGGAACCCGGGATCGTCGACCAGCGTGCCATCCCGGTCCAGGAACACAGCCCGCCTGCGTGTCATCAGGCGACGGCCCGAGCCAGTGCGCTACCGACGAGTTCCAACGACTCGGCGGCGAGCGTTCGCGGGTCGAGCAGGACCTTGTCATCTGCCACCCGTGCCACCACGGGTGTCTCTCCCACTCTGAGTCTTCTAAGGAGTTCCTTTGCCCCGAGTTGTCCCGGGGTCAGCTCCACCAGGGTGGTAGCCAAGGGGGCATCGGGGAAGGCCCCGCCGCCGACTGCGGAATGTCCGGGAACGGGTCGTGGCTCGAGCGAAGACGGACAGGCTGCCACCAGCGTGGCCGCCAGCGCTTTGAGGTCCTCGGCCGACAGCGTCAGCATGCGGAGAACGGGGATGTCGCTGAGTGCCTGATCCGGGTCGCGGTAGAGTGCCAGCGTAGCAGCCAAACCTGCCAGGGTGAACTTGTCGGCCCGGAGCGCCCGTGCCAGGGGGTTGCCGCGGCACCGGCCGATCAGGTCCGACCCACCCACCAGACAGCCTGCCTGGGGACCGCCGAGGAGCTTGTCGCCGCTGAACACCACCGCCGTGGCGCCGTTGGCGAGGGCCTGCTGCACTCGCGGTTCCCCCCAAAGCCCCCAGGCGCCGAGGTCTACCAGCAGGCCGCTGCCTACATCGTGTACGTAGGGCACCCCATACTGCGATGCCAGTTCCGCCAGTGCCGCCGGCTTCGGTGTGGCAACGAATCCGCTCTGTTCGAAGTTGGACCGGTGCACCGTCAGGACGGCCGCCGCCCCGGTGTCCAGCGCCGCCCGGTAATCGTCGAGATGGGTCCGGTTGGTGGTGCCGATTTCCAGCATCCGGGCGCCGCTCTTGGCGAGGATGTCGGGAATGCGGAACGAGCCGCCGATTTCGATGAGTTCCCCTCGAGAAATTACCACATCCCGATGTTCGGCCGCCTCGTTGATCACCAGCGTCAACGCGCCGGCGGCGTTGTTGACGACCAGCGCGTCATCGGCTCCGGTGAGTTCGGTCAGCAGCGAGCGGCAGTGCGTCTGGCGGCTCCCGCGGATGCCCCGATCGAGGTCGAACTCGAGGGTGCTGTAGCCGCCTGCCACTTGGCGCATGGCCTCGATGGCGGCGGTGGCGAGCGGGGCCCGGCCGAGATTGGTGTGCAAGACCACGCCGGTGGCGTTGAGTACCGGCCGCAGGGTCGGCGTCATGCGGAGTTCAACCGCCGCCTGAACCTCGGCCGCCCAGTCATGGAGGGGAACCTCGTCGAGGCTGCGGGCCTGGTCGAGCACCTCCCGGATGGCTTCGACTACTACTGCCCTGGGTGTGTCGGCCAGGAGAGGACTCAACTCGGGGCTCCGCAGGAGCCGGTCGACTGACGGCAGTTGCCGTCGAGGGTCGGTCATTGGTCGGCCACCTCGCTGCTGTCCGGTTGGGCGAGGCTATCGGGAGCGATGTCCAACGTGTCCCGAGGGGCCGGCGGGAGCGAGTCGTCCGGCACGGGCTCGGGAGGTGGTAGCGGCACGATGAAGCCGGCCCCGCCCTCACCCTCGATACCGTTCACGTTGCGTATCCCGGCGGTGGCCAGGAAATATCGCCCGTCCGGCACCAGCGGTGTGGCGAGCCGGAGAATCAGTCTGTTGAACAGCTTGGGCCGCTCGTCCAGCAGCGACTGCATGGCCGTGTCGGTGGCCACCCCTCCCTTGTCGGGCTGTTC
>CAJVYZ010000032.1 GCA_913009915.1 uncultured Gemmatimonadota bacterium
GCCGCACTCGAGGGGCACGCCGACCTCGAGGGCCGCAGCATCGAAGACCTGCTCGCCAATCTCGATCAACTTCCCGAGGGGATCCGCACCGCTGTCCGCAACAACGGCGGCGGCCACTACAACCACACCCTCTTCTGGGAGATCATGGCTCCCGGCGGACCTCGCGGGACCTTCGAAGAGATCGGAGCCGCAGTCGACTCGCTGATGAGCGGGTTTAAGGGGTTCGTGAAGCTGCTGGAGACCTTCGGCAGCTTCGAGGCGTTTCAGGAACAGTTCAACGCCGCCGGCGCGGGCCGGTTCGGCAGCGGCTGGGCCTGGTTGACGGTCGACGCCGGTGGGGTGCTGGCGATCGAATCGACCCCCAATCAGGACACACCGATCATGAATGGGCGGACGCCGATCCTAGGATGTGACGTGTGGGAACACGCCTACTACCTCAAGTACCAAAACCGGCGGCCGGAGTATCTCCAAGCCTGGTGGAACGTGGTCAACTGGCAAGAGGTGGCCAGGCGCTATCAGGCGGCGACGTCATAGCCCGATCGATGCCGTTGCCGACGGTTGGCGAGCGTGCGCCGGCGTTTAGCCTCCCGTCGACCTCGGGCCAGGATGTCGTCCTCTCCGGGCTCCGGGGGCGTAAGGTGCTCCTGGCATTTTTCCCGAAGGCGTTCACCGGGGTCTGCACCGCCGAGATGTGCGCGCTCAGTGACGACTACGATGTCTTTGCCAGCGCCAACACCGTCGTTCTGCCCATCAGCGTCGACGCCATCGACACGCTCCAGGATTTCAAGGAACGCGAACGGCTCGCCGTCGATCTCCTGAGCGATGCCGCTGGTGACGTCTGCCGCCGCTACGGGACGTTCCTGGAGGAGTACCATGTCTCCAACCGGGTGTACCTCCTGCTGGACGCCGAGGGCGTGGTGCGCTGGCTGTTTGCCGAGGACAATCCCGGTACTCGGCGTGAGAACAGCGAGATTCTCGAACAAATAGAGGCCCTCGCTCGAGACGTGTGAGGATGGCTCGTTCCACAGCGTCCTCCAGTGCAAGATCAGCCGTCCGGCTCTAGCGCCGTCGATCAGTCCACCTGAAGGAGATCCCCATGGGCGTCACCAGAGGTTTCGTGCTCACCACCGCCTTGGCACTCACGTTCGGCGTGACGACCGCTGCGGCTCAAGAACGTGGTGGTTTCTTCTTCGGCATCGGGGGCGGATACGGCTCCAACTGGATCTCGTGTGACCGGGGGCCCACGCCGGCAACCTGCGGCTCGACGACCCAGGCCAACGGCTTCGCCGGATTCTTCAAGATCGGCGCCCACCTTAGCGAGACGTTCGGTGTGGCGTTCGAGTCCAACGGCTGGTTCGGTTCGGTTGAATCCGCCGACCTGTGGCAGAGCAACTTCTCCGGGGTGGCCTATTACTACCCTGGTGGGGGAAACCTGATGTTGCGTGGGGGGCTGGGAATGGCCACCGCCCAATTCAGCTTTCCTCAGCCCGGGCCCAGCTTGATCACTTCGAAAACGGGGTTCGGCATGACGGTCGGCGTCGGCTATGATTTTCCCATCGGGTTCGTGGCGGTGCTGAACCCGGTGGTCAACCTGAACTACGGCAATTACGGGACCATCATAACGCCGGCGAGCGAGCAGATTACCGGCGTCAGCACGCTGGTGCTCCAGCTGGCTGTTGGGGTGACGTTCCAGTAGCCTCCTGGATGGGTGATCGGGTCCAGTGGGCCGGTAGCCACCCCTCGACAGGGCGCAGTGCCCCGAGCAGTATTCACCCGGTGTTCTGGCTCACCTTCCACCCCAGAGGTGACATGGCGTGCCACCGTCTGACTGCTGGGCTCCTGGCGCTGGCTGCCGTTGCCGGGTGCCGCCTCGAGCGTATCCCGCCCGGTGCAGCCGTGGACGCCGATGCGATCCGGGGCGTGGTAGCCGCGTTCCACGAGAGTCTGTCGGCGGAGGACTACCGAACGTTTCGGGCCCTGTTCGACCAGGGCGCCTCCATCGTGTGGCAGGGCGGCACGCCCCAACCCGTCGATCGATTCTGGGAAGATTTCGTGGCGTGGCGGACTCAGGCGACCTTCCCGCGGGTCGACGCCCGTGCCGGAAGGCTGCAAGTGCGCCACGCCGGCGATGCCGGCACCGCGTGGTTGACGTCCACGTGGACCGTGACTCGATTGGATGATGACCCGAAAGACATCGAGTTCCGGGCCGTCTTCCTGCTGCACCGTCGGGGCGAGCGGTGGCAGGTGGTGAGCCTCCTCCTGCAACGCCGGGCCCCACAATCCTCCTGAGCCATGGATACGCCGCGAACCACCGCACCCCCTGACCTCGCCTTCATTGGCAGCATCGCCCGGCTGTTGAACTCGAGCCGGGATGCGGAAGAGGTCCTGTCGACGCTGGTCCTCGACATGCAGCGGTACCTGAATGCCCGGGCCGCGCGCATCTGGCTTCGCGAGCCCAACGGCACCTTTTTTTGGTCGATCGCGGCGCCGCCGGACCCCCACCGGCGGGAGATCGCCACTCTGGCCGAGGTTCCTCCTGCCCCGGACGGAGTGGCCCGGATGCCGCTGGCCCATGCCGGTGAGCAACTGGGCTTGCTCGAGGTCAATTTTGCCATCCCCCGTCCCGCCGCGGATCCGCTCCTCGCCGTGGTGGCCGACATGTTGGCGCCTTACCTCGCCTCGTTGGAACTATCCGCCGACCTCGCCTCCGAGGTAGCCGTGCGGACCCGGGAGGTGGAGCATCACCGCCGGGTCACCAGTCTCATCATCGACAGTCTCCCCGTCGGGCTGTACGTCATCGACCGTGACTACCGTATCCAGATCTGGAACACCAAACGGGAAACCGGCACCCAGGGATTGCTGAGAAAGGACGTCGTGGGGCTTCCGGTATTCGATGTGCTCACCCGGCAGCCTGCGCCGCAACTCAAGGCGGAGTTCGACGAAGTGTTCTCGACCGGTGAGATGCGCCAGGTGGAAATGGAGGTGACGGTCGAGGGCGAGCCACGGTTCTATCGCATTAGCAAGATCCCCATGTCGCTCGACGGCCCCGAGGTCACTCACGTGATCACCATCGGGGAGGATGTGACCGAGTGGCATGGTGTCCACCGTCGGATCATGCAGAGCGAGAAACTGGCGGCAATCGGCCAGTTGGCGGCTGGGATCATGCACGAGATCAACAACCCGCTGGCTACCATCGGCGTCTGTGCGGCTGCCATCGAAGGGCGCCTCACGGAGATCACCGGCCCGGTAGGGACTTCTCTCCGCGAGTATACCGAAATCATCGACAAGGAAGTCCAGCGGTGTACCGGGATCGTCGACGGACTTCTAGAGTTCAGCCGGCCGAAAGGCAGTGCCAAGCAGCGTGCAGAGGTGGCGGAGCTGATCGACGAAACGCTGTTCCTCCTCAAGCACCATCGCCGGTTCAAGAAGGTACTCGTGCGGCGCGAGTATACCTCGGGTCTCAGCGTGGTAGCCAATGCCGAGCAATTGATACAGGTGTTCATGGCTCTCATGCTCAATGCTGCGGACGCCATGGAGCAGAGCGGGATACGCGGAACACTGACCGTCCGGACGGGGCTCAACTTTCTGCGGCACGATGAGGTGCGCATCGAGTTCGAGGACACGGGCGTCGGCATCCCCCAGGGGGACCTGCCCAAGATCTTCGAGCCGTTCTATTCGACCAAGCCGCACGGCCACGGGACCGGCCTGGGCCTGTCGATCTGCTACGGCATCATCGAGGAGCATCGTGGCAGCCTCGACGTCGAGAGCCAGGTCGGCCACGGTTCGACCTTCCGCGTCATCCTTCCGGTAGCGGGGGACGGCCAATGAAGGTCCTCGTGGTGGAGGACGATCGCACCGTCGGACACTACGTCCGACGGGGACTCGAGGAGCACGGCTACAACGCGGACTGGGTCGACGATGGCCTGGAGGCACTGCGGCTGATCAGCGGGGGTCACTATGATCTGGTCGTGCTCGACGTGCGACTCCCGGGGATGAACGGCATCGAGGTGGTTCGGACCCTGCGAGACCGGGGCACTACCATCCCCATTCTGATACTGACCGCCCAGGACTCCGTCGATTTCAAGGTGCAGGCCCTCAGGGAAGGCGCCGACGACTACCTCACCAAGCCGTTCGCGTTCGAGGAACTTCTGGCCCGGCTCGAGGCCCTCGGTCGAAGGCCGCAGGAACTCAAGCATCCGGTGCTGCAGGTCGATGCACTGACCCTCGATACCGGCACCCGTGAGGTCACCAGGGACGGCGATTCCGTGGAGCTGACGCCCAAGGAGTACTCGGTGCTGGAGTACCTCATGCGCCACGCCGGGCAGGTCATGTCTCGCACGCTGATCACCGAATATGCCTGGGACTATCACTTCGATCCGGGGACCAACATCGTCGATGTGGTTATCACGCGTCTGCGGAAAAAAGTGGACCAGGGACGTAACAAGCGCCTGATCCACACCGTGCGCGGTGTGGGCTACGTGGTCAAGGCATAGCGTGAACTCCATCCGCAGCCAGCTCACCGTGTGGTACACGGTTGCTCTCGGTGCGACCTTGGTCGCGTTCGGCTGGGCGCTGTATGTCGAACGACGCTCGTCCAGCCTGGAGGAACTCGATCAGCGCTTGACCATCGAGGCCGACTTCGTCAGCCAGTTCCTCAGCCAGTCCTACCAGGTCATGGGGGAATTGACCGAGCCCGATCCCCGGCTTCCGCCCGAGGTGCCCAAGGCACAGCGGCCGCGCCAGTTGGTGGCCACCTCGCAGGCCTTCCTCGATGGGCTGGCCGACTTTCTGGTCGTGGTCGATCCACTGGGGCACCGACTGTACGTCACCGATACCACCGGCGCCCGGCGCCCAATCCCGTTCGATCGACTGGCCGAGGATCCCCTGGTGCTGACCGGTGCCACCGTGGGGCGGCTCCTGGAACTGGCCCGACCGCCCGTGTCACAGGGAACCGGCACCCTCGAGGGCGATCCGGTGGCGGGGCCGATTCGCTACTTGGTAATGCAGGTTCCCGGTGCCGGCTCCGAGATCGGTGCCCTGGTCGTCGCCACGGCCCTGTCCAACATCGCCTTCGGGCCGGCCCAATTGCTCGGGTCGATGCTGTTCATCCTTCCGCTGATTCTGCTCGGTTCGATCGCCATCGGCTATCTCCTGGCGGGAACCAGCCTCCGGCCTCTCACGGTGATGATGGAAGAGCTCAAGGCCATCACCGACGGGCGCAGTTTGCACCGCCGCCTGGCGGTGCCGCATACCGGCGACGAACTCGCCAGCCTGGCCCGCAGCACCAACCAGATGCTGGCCCGGTTGGAACAGAGTTTCGACAGCCTGCGGCGCTTCAGTGCCGACGCGTCGCACGAGCTGAAGACCCCGCTCATGATTCTCCGGGCCGGAGTCGAGCGAGCGCTGACCAACCCCGACACACCCACGGAAAGCCTGGAAGAACTGGACCGGGTTCTCGATGAAATCAACCGGATGACGGAGATGATCGATAATCTCCTCACGCTCGCCCGGGTCGACGAGGGCCGGGCCGCACTGGCCCTCACGGAGTGCGATATCCGTGAGTTGATCGCCGATCTGGCGGAGACGGCCGAGATCCTGGCCGAGCCCGACCACATCCGGGTGTCGATCAGTATGCCTCACGAGCCGGTGCTGCTACCGATCGACCGCGGTCGCATGCAACAGTTGCTGCTCAACTTGGTGACCAACGCCGTCAAGTACACCCCCGCTGGCGGGACGGTGGCCATCCGCTTGGCCGATGAGAACGACATGGTCACCATCGCCGTCCACGATACCGGGGTGGGCATACCGGCCAAGGACATCCCCCACATCTTCGACCGCTTCTACCGGGCCGATGTGGCTCGGTCCCGCAGCGGCCACCGGCCCGGGGTCGGGCTGGGCCTGGCCATCACCAAGTGGATCGCCGAGGCCCACGGTGGGACAATTACCGCCACCAGTAGGCCGGGGCGGGGCACCGTGTTTTCGGTCCGTATCCCCCGCCCAGTCCAAGCCCCGGTCCCGGCCTAGGTGCCTAACTGGGCCTGACTCTGGTGCTTCTTCACCCCGGCGGTATATTAGCCCCCCGTGACCGCGAGCCGGCCTGACGGCGACGGTCTTCTCACGATGTGGTCGCGTAATGTCGCTGTCATGGTTTTGTCATCTTGCGGCTACGGTCGGGTAAACCCTGCGCGTTACTTTGGGATTGTATTCGACCTCATCGTGCTGGAGGCAGCTCGTGTTCGAGAACCTGGTCGCATCCAAAGTCACCGACAAGAAGCCCTTCGGCTCGGCGGTGATGTCCGTCGCCATCCAGGGCGCCCTGCTGTACGGGGCCGTCGTGGCCACCAAAGGCGCCGCTGAGACCATCCGCGAGATCATTCAGGACACCACGATGGTGTTCCTGGAGCCACCCAAGCCCGAGGCACAGCCCGAGGCGCCGCCACCGGAGGCCGTCGTGGCGGCCAACCCGCCGCCCAAGGGTTTTCAGGTGGTCGTCGCCATCAGCGAGATTCCCACGGAAATTCCTCCGGTGGACCTGACCCAGAAGTTCAACCCCGACGACTTTACCGGGAAGGGCGTTGAAGGCGGGATTGCGGCGGGAGTGATCGGCGGCACCGGACCGGTCATCGAGGGCGAGGTGTTCCTGGCAGCCGAGCTGGAAGACCGGCCCCGGCTGATTTCTATTGAAGAGCCACGCTATCCGCCCGTGCTCGCCAGTGCCGGCATCACCGGCCGGGTGGTATTCGACTTCATCGTCGATACCCTGGGCCGTGTCACGCGAGGCACGATCAAAGTCATTAGCTCTACCAACAAGGCGTTTGAAAAGCCCGCGATCGACGCCCTGCAAACGGCGCTTTTTTCGCCGGGTAGAGTCCAGGGCGCCCCGGTGCAGGTGTTGGTGCGGCAAGCGATTTCATTCACGCAGTAGGGCCCCGAGCGGGGGGCGTACGCGGGGGCCGCCTGGGCCACCCGCCAACATGTTGCTTTGAGGAGGTCGAGTACTATGGGTGTTGATATGCTGGCGTTGTGGGGCCACTCCGGTCCCTTCGCGAAGGGCATCGTGATCGTTCTGATCTTCATGTCGCTGACGTCGCTGACGGTGGCCATCCAGAAGTTGATTCAGTTCATGACCGCTTCGGCAGCGACTCGGAAATTTGCGCCCAAGTTCTCGCGAGCGGTGCAGGAAGAGAACCTCGAAGAGGCCATCACCCTGGCCGAGAAGTTCCCCAAGAGCCACGTGGCCAAGGTACTCGGAGGTGCCCTGGCGGAAGTGAAGCCACTGCTCCGGGATCGGGCGACGATCACCTCGGCCGACATCAACTCCTCCGAGCGGGCCATCGAGCGGCAGATGATGATCGTGCTGTCGCAATTCAAGCGGGGCACGCCCCTACTGGCCACGGTCGGCGCCACTGCGCCGTTCGTCGGTCTGCTGGGAACGACGATGGGTATCGTGACCTCGTTTACCGCCATGGCCGCCTCCGGCGCCTCCGGCGGTCTGTCAGGCGTTTCCGCCGGTATCTCCGAGGCACTGATCGCCACCGCCATCGGTCTCATCGTGGCCATTCCGGCGGTGTGGTTCTACAACTACTTCACCACCAAGATCGAATACCTCACGGTTGAGATGACCTACACGTCCCAGGAGCTGATCGACTATCTGATCAAGAGCGTCGGCAGCGAATTCGGACGGTCGATCTTCACCAAGGAATTCCAGGCAACCAAAAAGGCGGCGACCGGCAGTGGCCAAATCAGCCCATAGCGCTCATGACTTTGCCGGCCACACGTCGATAAGGTCCGAGCCCAACGTGGTGCCGATGATCGACATCATGTTGGTGCTCCTTATCATCTTCATGATCGTGACGCCCCTGATCGCCGCCGGTTTCCAGGCGACCATGCCCACGGGCAGGAACCTGGACCCGCGCCCGGAGGAGTCGAACGAGGTCGTTCTCGGCATCGATGCCCAAGGGAGGTACTACATCGATACCAGGTTGATAGACCCGGCCATCCTCGAGGATCACCTGCGGAGCGTGTACGCGGCTCGGACGGAGGACAAGATCCTCTACTTCAAGGCCGACCAGAACCTTCCCTACGGCAAGATCCAGGAGGCGGTCGAGATCGCGCGCAACGCAGGCGTGCGCGTCATGGCGGCGATCACCGAGAAGAACGCCTCGCTGTTCGAAGACGAGGAGAACTAAGCCATGGTCATGTCAGCTGGAGCTCGCGCAGGCGAACTCAATCCGGAACCCAATGTCGTCCCCATGATCGATGTGCTGCTGGTGTTGCTGATCATCTTCATGATCTCGCAGCCGCTCAGCCGCATGGGCATCGACGTTCAGGTCCCCCCCAAGGAGGAGGCCTCGGCCAACGACGCCCCCTCCAACCAGATCGTGCTCGAATTGCTGGCCGACGGCAGCTACGCCATCAACGCGCAGCCGGTGCCCTTCGACCAGCTCGATACCCAGATTCACGCGATCTACGACCCGCGGCCGGTCAAGTTGCTGTTCATCAAGGCGGCCCCGACCCGGATCTACCAGGAGGTCATCGAGGCCATGGACGTCGCCCGGGGGGCCGGGGTGCAAGTCATCGGGTTCACTCCCAAGGGGCCCGAGGAGTAACGACCAGGCACCGGCCGGGATACCCCGGCCGGGCGTGTGCAGCACCGCCCGAGGTCCGTCGTCACCCAAGTGCGGCGGATGAGGGGCGTACATGAAACCGAGGGGAAGTACACCAACTCGGGCGCCGCGGGCCGGTTCAACGGTTCACGGCGCCCGCTGCGTATATTGGTAAAGCGATGTCACCACAACGAGAGCCGTTCCCGATCGAGATGCCCCGGCAACGCCCGTCACGCTACGGGTTGTGGGTATCGTTTGGCCTTCACCTGGCGCTGGTTCTGTTGTTCATCCTCGGCGGCCGGTCGCTGGTCGTTACCACCCGAGGAGCGCCCAGCTTGTTTGCCGGTGGTGGCGGTGGTGGTGCCGGCGGCGGGAACGGACAGATTCGTTACGTAACGCTCGCGCCACCGCCTCCGCCGGCTCAGGCGCCATCCCAGGACAGGCCACCGGTCGAAGCGCCACGGGAGATTCCCCCGCCCGATCCCGAACCCGAGGAAGAGGAACCGGTTGAGGAAGAGGTGGTGGCCCAAGTGGATACAGCGGCGGCAGCCGATCCCGATACCCTGCTCGTCGCCGTGCTGGCCTTGGGTGAGGGCCTCGGTGAGGGCGAGGAGGGGCTCGGGCCCGGAAGCGGCGGTGGCTCGGGTGGTGGCGAGGGGGACGGCACCGGTACCGGGGTGGGTTCCGGCACTGGTCCCGGGTCCGGTGGTGGCGGACTGGAGCGCGATCCCGCACCGCGCCAGATCATCCTCCCCCCTGAGGTCACGGACAAGAACCTGCGGGGCACCTACGTCGTCGTGTTCTACGTCCGGCCCGACGGCCGGGTACTTCGGGTAGACATCGATCCAGAGCCGCATGATCGCAAGTACGCCAAGGAATTCCGCCGGAGGATGGAAGGGTATGTGTTTCGTCCGGCGCGCTCGGCCGAGGGTTCTCCGGTAGCCGGGGTCTTTAGGATCAAGGTGGGGCTGTAGACAAGGGGCTAAGAGGGCTAAGACGGCTAAGAGGGCTAATACGTCTTTTCCCTCTTAGCCCTCTTAGCCCTCTTAGTCACTCCACCCTCTTCCCCACATACCGCACCACCAGGACCAGCGCCGCGACTCCCACCGGCAGCGATATCCACGGCGACACGCCGTAGCCTGCCGGAATCGAGCCGACGACTCCGGCCAAGCCGGCCGCCACCAGGGCGTAGGGCATTTGGGTGCGCACGTGATCGACGTGGTCGCACCCCGAGGCCATCGAACTGAGAATGGTGGTGTCCGATATCGGTGAGCTGTGGTCGCCGAACAACGCTCCGCCCATGACTGCGGCGGTAACGGCCAGGAGGATACCCCAGCCGATGCCTGCTGCGGGGTCGGCCACGGCGCCCATCCGGAGCGCCAGCGGGATCGCCAGCGGAAACAGAATGGCCATGGTGCCCCACGAGCTGCCGATGGAGAGCGCCACCAGGCCCGCGATGACGAACACCGTGACCGGCAGCAGTTCAACCGGGAGCCGGTCCGATAGGACACTGGAAAGGAACGCTGCGGTACCCAGATCTTCGGTCACCGCCCCCAACGACCAGGCCAGGATGAGGATTATGATAGCCAGGATCATGGTGCGGATGCCCGACAGCCACGCTTCGATGGTCGCCGACAGGGTCAGTTTCCGCCCACCCGCGGCCAGCAGGATGGCCGTCAGGCTGCCCAGCATCGCTCCCCACAGGAGCGGCACGAACGGATCCGCGGCGCCGAAGATCTTGGTCAGATCTCCGCGATCATCCAACGGGAGACTCGCCCGACCGGTCGAGATCAGTCCGGCGATCACCGTGACGACGACGACTCCGACCGGGAGTGCCGCCGCCCACCACCTGGATGTCACCCCCTCAGCCGGCTCGAGTTCGTTGTCGCCCATGGTCAATTGCGCCCCTGGACGACTCACACCGCCACCTGACCGGGCGCGGCGCTCGGCGGCCAGCATCGGGCCGAAGTCGCGCCCGCTCACTATCAGGATTGCCACCAGCAACAGCGCAAAGATCGGATAGAACAAGTAGGGGATCGAGCTCAGGAAGATGCCGAATGGCGAGACGGTAGCTTCCGCCGCCCCTTGGCCAACCCCGATGGCGAGTCCGTCGGCGATGAGACTGATTTCGAACCCGACCCAGGTCGACACGAACACCATCGCCGAGACCGGCGCGGCGGTCGAGTCCACGATGTACGCCAGTTTCTCGCGGGATACCTTGAGACGGTCCGTCACTGGCCGCATGGTGTTGCCGACGATGAGGGTGTTGGAATAGTCGTCGAAGAAAATGGCCAGCCCGGCGAGCCATGCCGTCAGCTGGCCCCGCTTGGGAGTGGTGGCGAACGGCCTGACGGCGTCGACGATGGCTTTGGTGGCGCCCATCTTGGCCAGCACGCCTACCATGCCCCCCAACAGCAACGAGAAGATGATGATGGCCGCGTGGTCGGCATCGGCCAATGCCTGGCGGGCGTACTTGCCCACGGTCATGAGGATGGCGCTGAGGGGGTTGTAGCCGACAAGGAACATGCACCCCAGCCACACTCCCACGAATAGACTGGTAACCACCTCTCGAAATATCAGTGCCAAGGCGATGGCGACCAGCGGCGGCAGGAGGGTGATCCAGCCCGGCAGCAGCGGTCCATCTACCGACGCCGCCGACCCTCCGGCCTCGACGGTAAGGGGGAGCTGGGCCGCGTCGGCCACCACTACGTCGTGGAACTCGACCGCTCCGAGGGGAACCAACGTGTCGCTCGCCAGCAGCGTACCGTCGGCCGCCCGTAAGGTCACGCCGGCGGAATCCAGTGACCCTGGTGCCCGGACCGTAATGGTGAATGGGACGTTGAGGAGCACCACCGGTGGGGCGTCGAGCTCGACCTCCTGCGCCTGAACGGCAGGGCCCACAGTCAGAAACCCCGCAAGCAGGAACGCGAAGAGGATCGAAGGCTTAGATCGGAAGAGCACACGTCTGAACTCCAGTCACACTGATATATCTCGTATGCCGTCTTCTGCTTGAAAAAAAAAAAAAAAAAAGAAAAAGATATAGCACGCGACAATATGAGATCACACAACACGATAC
>CAJVYZ010000033.1 GCA_913009915.1 uncultured Gemmatimonadota bacterium
TAGACCAACGCGCCGGGGAACGCCGCCGACACGACCGAGGTCACCAGATAGCCGACCCTGAGCAGCGTCGGATCGATATCGAAATGTTTGGCAAATCCGCCAAGTACGCCGCCGAGCTTCCGGTCGGTCCGGGACCGGCGAAGTTCGTAGGTCGTCCTGCGTGCCACCGCTCGCGTCATGCCGTCCCCCGGAGAATCTTACGAGCCCACCTACGAGAGGGAGTGGCATAAGATTCAGGGTTCAGGGCTCACTGGTGACCCAGACCGTCCACCACAGGTCCCGCAGCATCGCTGCACCGGTGGCCAGGCGGCCGGCGATGAAGGCCTTGTTGGCGGCAGCGGTGTTGCCCCCGTCGAAACGGGCTTCTCGGTCGATCCGGTAGAGCTCCTCCACTACATCATGCGAGGCGCCCAGGTAGTCCCAAACGGCCGTCCGCAAGTCGTCGAACACCATCGGATCACCCATGAACGGGGCAAGATCGCCGGTGATCACCTGCGCTCTCACGTACTCGATTTCGATCCGGCCATGGGTACCCCGTTGGGTAGCGTAGCCGTTCGGGTTATCGCCGATCCAGCCGTTGTAGTGTACGGTGGTGTGAAGCGGGTTGGACCCGTCGGCCACGTAGTGTCCCAGGATGCCGGCGTCGTTGATGATCCGTTGTTCGATCCAGCTGCGCTCGGGTTCCTCTGCCCCGCGCCACTCGCGGAAGGTCACCCGCAGCCGCTGGGTCAGCTCCAGGATGACGAACGGGAGGTACCCGGGTTGGCGATCCACACCGGCCTGTTCGAGAGCGTGGAAATAGGCCAGGCGATTGGGCGCTTCGAGCGCCGCTTCCGGCACGACCTCATAGTTGATGTAATGGCGGGGGGAGTAGTTGCCGTCCATGGCCGGATCGAGGACTCGCTCGACGCGATCCTTCCACCGGTCGGGCTCGACGTTCAGATAGGCCAGTTGATCGACGGCACCGCGGAAGAAGGCCGGCATCGATTCCGGAACATGTTGTGCGGCCATGCGGCCGATCATTTCATGACCATACGCTCCCCATACCGGCGGTCCCGGTGCCACAGGGACCGCCATCAGCAAGGATCCCACGACTAGGCCAGTCATGGGGAATCGGCCTTGTGGCGTGCCAAGTTGAGTCATGGGGCACTCGTTTGCAGGGGTGTCGACCATTCGGCGATGGCCCGGGCCAGTTCCACGATCACCTCTTCGTCGGACCGGCCGGACCGCTTCAGGACGTGGAAGCCGTGATCGGCGCCCTCGATCTTCCTAAGGGTAACGCCCGAGCCCAATCCGGCACACACGCCGGACATGAGCGCGATGTCCGCCAACTTGTCCCTGGTTCCCTGGAGGAACAGCATGGGGACCGCCACGGCGGACAGGTGATCCGCCCGTTCCGTGGAGGGCGGCTTGCCGGCCCCGTGGAGCGGGAACCCGATGAAGGCCAATCCTCGGACGTCGGGGAACGCGAGCGGCATCTCGGCCACGGCCAGCGACGTCATGCGTCCGCCCATCGATTTGCCCCCGGCGATGAGGGGCAGCCCGGGACACACGGTGCCGGCGGCCGCGACCGCGGACCGTACCGTCTCCAGCAGAATGGGCCTTGGGTCGGGACGCCGGCCTCCTCGTTCCATATACGGAAACTGGTAGCGGAAGGTGGCCACACCGTTCTGGGCCAATTGCCCGGCGATCGTGGCGAGGAACCGGTGTCGCATCCCAGCGCCCGCGCCGGGACCGAGTATGTAGAGGCAGGACGCGGACGGGGGCCGGAGGAGAATGGCCGACACCTCGCCACGGCTGTGGCAGACGTGGAAACGGAGGTGTTGCTCGGCAGTGGTCGCTGTGGTCACGGAGCCCTTTCGGTCGTCCTCGAAAGTTGGTGGCGCAACCCCAGTTGTCCAGGCCGGGCAGGGGGCGCTGTCCCCCGGCGGGGCAACTGGACACGGGGCGCTATTGCGGTACCTTGGAGGACCTTTGCCGAAAGAGCGCAGCATGCACTCCACTCCAGATTCGTCTCCCCGTGACTCGTGGGGCAGTCAGGCCGGATTCATTCTGGCGGCGGTCGGATCGGCCGTCGGACTGGGCAACATGTGGCGCTTTTCCTACGTCGCCTCTCAGGGCGGCGGGGCCGCGTTCGTCCTTCTGTACCTGGGGCTGGTGGCCGTAATCGGCATCCCGCTGATGACTTCCGAGTTCGTGGTGGGACGCTTGGCCCAGGTGTCGCCCGTCAAGGCGTTGCCGCTGCTCGGCGGCCGAAAATGGACACCGTTGGGGTGGATGTTCGTCTTTGCCGGCCTCATCATCCTGTCCTATTACTCTGTCATAGCAGGGTGGACCATGCGGTACGCATGGGAGGCCGTTTCGTCAGGGCTCCCGAAGGACACCGTGGCCTACTTCAACGACGCTGCCACTGGACTGCCGGCGATCGGGTGGCACGTGGCGTTCATGGTGATAACGATCTTCATCGTGGCCGGGGGCATCAGGCGCGGCATCGAACGGGCAGCGGTCATCCTGATGCCGGTCATGTTCGTCATCCTGGCCGGGCTGGCGGTGTACGCGTTTTTCCTTACGGGGAGCCGAGAAGGCTACGCGTTTTACCTCAACCCGAATCTGGGCGCTGTGTTCGATCCACAGATCATCGGCAACGCGGCGGGCCAGGCGTTCTTCTCTTTGAGCCTGGGGATGGGAGCGTTGATCACTTTCGCCTCGTACCTCAAGGGCCGCAACAACCTCGCCAAGGAGGCGACCATTGTCGCCCTGGCAGATTTCGGCGTTGCCTTCATGGCGGGGCTCGTGGTGTTCCCCATCGTGTTCACCTTCGGTCTTCAGGATCAGATCGGCGCCAGCGGACTGGGCGCGTTGTTCGTATCCCTGCCGGCCGGATTCGCCAGCATGGGAGCGGCAGGCAAGTTCGTCGGTGCCGCGTTCTTCATCATGCTGTTCTTTGCCGCGCTGACGTCGTCGATCTCTCTGTTGGAGGTAGTCGTGTCGGCGATCGTCGACTCGTTTGGTGCGGCACGGCGTGCCGTCGCCATCACCATGGGGACGATCATCACCATCATAGGCGTTCCTTCAGCCCTGAGCCTAGACTTCCTGGGTGCGGCGGACGCCCTGGTGGGAAATTTCCTGCTGATTCTGGGCGGGTTCTTCACGGCGATCTTCGTCGGTTATTCCGTCCTCGACAAGGCCGACGCGGAGCTGGCAATTGGGCTTCCCAGCGAGTCCATGCGGAAGGCTTGGGCCTTCATGGTGCGCTATGTGGCGCCACCGATTCTTCTGGGAGTCCTCTATCTGTTGATTGCCCCGACCTGGCAGGCGATCCGCACGCTGGTGGGTCTCGGCAACTAGGACTCACCGGGCATTGCAACAATAACGGCCGCCTGCGAGGGCGGCCGTCGTCGTTGCGGAGTCACCGAGCCCGTCGCTGACTGGGCCGGCCCCGCCAGACTAGGGTAGCAGAAGAGGGTGGTAGCGAACCAGATCGTAGTACGAGGGGAATCGATCACCCGCCAGCCAATCGGTGAGAGCCGCTATCCGTTGCAGCGATTGTACGCTGCAGGAACCAGCCGTGACTGGCTCGATGAGAGCTGCACCTCGACGAAACACGCTCCGAATGATGACGCTGGTGGTATCGGTCGGCAGTTCCTCGACGTTGCGCGCGAAGGCCGGGTACACCCCGTCATCGAACAGGTAGAACTCCACATTCGACGTGTAGAACGCCGACACCTTGGTGTTCCGCTGATCCAGATACCCGGCGATGGCCAACAGCGCGTGCTCCCCGGCCAGGTCGCCCACCAGCGGAATGACCAGGTTATCGAGTTGCAGCCGGCGCACCACTTGGTAGGCCTCCTCGGTCGCCAGGTAGCTCGCGGGTTCCGTGCTGCCACCATCCGTCAGCAAGAATCGGTGGGTGGGGTAACACGATCGCGAGACCCGGCCGTGGGTCCGGAACCGGAGGTCGAGTCCCGCGGCGATGAACCGCTGATGGACACGCAGAATCGTCACCCGATCGTCCGCCGACAACGCCACCCCGTCACGTCCGATGGCCAGTTGGACGGTTTCCATCGCCGCCCGCGCCACGCCCGGGTCCATCGCCACCGTGTCGATGTAGCGAGTCAGCGCCTCGAGCGGACGCTCGCGCCACTCCGCCGGACCGTCGGGCATCGCTTTGCCATACATGAGGGCCAGAAACTCGGCGCGCGTTGCCGCTTCGTCGAACAGCGCCTTGAACCACAGGTGTTGCAAGAGGTTGTCGCGCCTGATGTCGACGATGAACGCCACCTGCGGGCGGACGCGGGCGATGTAGGAGAAGTTCTGGTCCGGGCCGACGCCGATGTAGGCTCCGCCACTGATCCCATACCGATCGAGGGCACCCATGACCTCGAGATAGGTCGTTTCGTTGCTGATGAGATTATCGGTGTCGAAGTATCGTCCGGGTTCCGAGAAGTCGGAGATCAGCGCGGCAAAAGCCGAGTCGCTGAGGGCGGGCCATGGCCCCGAATCGGGCGTTCCCGTACGGCCGCAACTGGCGAGCAGCAACCCGGTCAGAGCCAGAATGAAGAACTGAGATGGGCCTTTCACTACGGCGCCCCGATCATGTGTGACAAATTGCAACCCTCAGGAGCAGTTTCCCGTCTAAGGAAGAAGGAACGTTCCCCGCCCGGATTCAACCGTTGTGGCCCGGATGACCGAACTGCGCGACCAACTGGCGAAGGCGCTGGCACCGACCCACCGGATTGAGGAGGAAATCAACCGTGGGGGCATGAGCCACGTATTCGTGGCGACCGAGCTGGCCCTGGGGCGCCGCGTCGTCATCAAACTCCTGTCGCCCCACCTTGGCGCCGAGGTCAATGCGGACCGCTTCCGCCAGGAGGTCCAGGTCTCGGCGGCCCTGCAACACCCCAACATCGTTCCCTTGTTGAGCGCGGGAAATCTCGACGACCTGCCGTACTATATCATGCCCTACGTCGAGGGCCGGTCGCTCTACGATGCGATGGCCGCTGAGCGGATCCCCATTCGTCGGGCGATCCCCATCCTGCGAGACATTGCCCGGGCCCTGGCAACGGCCCACCGGCGAGGCATCATCCACCGGGACATCAAACCGGACAACGTCCTTCTCACCGAGGGGGCAGCTATGGTGACCGATTTCGGGATCGCCAAGGCGGTGTCGTCGTCCCGGGCCGACATCTACGCCTTCGGGGTGCTGGCCTACGAGCTGCTGGCCGGGCACCATCCGTTCGTGGCCGATTCCCCGCATTCCTTTATAGTAGCGCACCTGACTCATGTTCCGACGCCGCTCGCGGAAGCTGCCCCCGATATCACGCCAGGCCTGAGCGCGCTGGTCATGCGCTGCCTGGAGAAAGACCCTGACGACCGGCCGGCCTCGGTGGCTGAGGTCCTGGCCGGATTGGAAGACCCCGCGGTCCTCTCGAGTGCGGGACGTTCAGCGGCGCCAGGCGCAGCACGGTGGAGGTCGTCCCCCAAGTCAGTACGGCGAGCTGGCTGGCCGCCGGCGTGATCGTCACCCTGGGACTAGGCCGCGAAGCAGCGCGACCCGTTCTTCGGTTCGGAATCCCTGGCATCCCCGATCTTCGATCCACTGAGGGGGCTGCCGGAATTTGCCACGTTGATCGACGATGTAGGGTTGGATGTGGCAGTCCTGGCCGGTGGATGATCGCTCGGCACCAGGAATACTTTACAAGCCGAAGCCGAACGAAGCGAGAAAATGAAGCGCCACGTTGGGGACCCGGGCGTTGCCGTTGGCAATCGTGACCCAGGCCATCGAACCGGTGACCTTGGCTTCCATGCCGAAAAACACCTGACCACCGACCGGGAATCGCCGCTGCAGAGCGCCGTAGAGGGTGGCCCCCGCGAAATCCCACCCCAGACTCAGGAAACCCCGCCGCCCATCCCTGACTTGGCCGCGGACTTCAGTGTATGGATTGGCGATCAGTGGGCCGCCCCCGGCGCTGATGACCCATTTCTTCTTGCGCCAGGCATGGCCCACATACAGGGTGTTATACCCGAAGGTTATCTCGAATCGCTGAATCTCGGGTGGCGGATTGTCGAGGTACAGTTTGTGGTGGAGCAACCCGAGGACGACAGCTTTGGCGTCCTTCCGATACCATATTCCCACCTGAACCTGATAATACGGCGACGGATCGAGCGGTCGTGTGCTGTAGTCTGCCGTTAGGCGAATCTGATCGAACCCATCCTGGTTGACTACCAGGGGCGTCGGCGCGTTGAACGCGGTGCCCAGAGCTCCCTCGAATACCACTTTACCCTGGGCCCAGCCGAGCGTCGGGAGTGACACCAGTAAGGTAACAAGGGCCGATCGGACGTAACACAGCATCGGTTGTCCCCCCCGGAAGGAGAGGGCAATCTCGAGATCAAGCCATGCCCCTTCCTAGATCAACGACATGATCGCCAAGAAGTTCTCACCTCCTTGGCGACCCCATCTTTTCTAGCCTCGCGATGTTACCGCGTTCTGTCAACCAGGGCCACCGCAGCCGACAACGATCGTGACGAATCCAATGCCTTCGGCGGCTTGGCCATCTTCATCTTCCCCTCCCTATCGCTTCATGGTCTCAGGGGTATGATATGCTGGTAGAGGTCGCCGGTCGGCCGTCCCCAACCCGTGCTCTGAGGAAACCGATGGAACGTCCGGATCCTGCCACCTATTCCCCCGGCGTCCTGCGACGCCTGGCCATCGCCGCCCAACTCGACCGTGAGGCGTTCTTCGCCGAGCACGCCCGTTGGCGCCGGTCCTACGGAGACCGGGTCGAAGCGGTGGTACTGGCCGAGGGGAGTCGCCGGCAGGTCGATGGCGGCCGTATCGAGCCGCTCGAAGTGTGGACCTTCTTCCGGCACCACCCGGACGGTCCCTTCCCTACCCGCCGCCGCCGAGTTCCGGCGACACGAGACCCGTGGAAGCGGATCCTGGCCGAACCCTCACTGGCCGGACGACCTCTCACGCTGGTCAGCGTCAGTCTCGAAGCCGACCGGTTCGACGACGCCGAACTCGTCGTTCGCCGCTACCTGATGGCCGGCAAGACCGCCAGCGCGCGGCGGCTGGCCAAAGGCCGCGTGATCATGCTGGAGCCGGCCCAGACCCGAGGCCAGACAGTATGGCAACCGGCGGGAATGATGAGTATCGAGTCTTGACTACCGAACGTTGAATCCTTGGGAGGGAGCTCCTACCACCCTGACCGCCTGACCGCCCGCCCGCCTGACCGCCCTTGCAGTACCCCCCCGGCGCTTGACGAATTCTTGACGGCTCCACCTTACCCTCTCCCATGACGTGTCGTGTCCGGGCGGCTTCGCGGTGAGCCCAAGGGGCAGGCGTGACCGGGCAGTGTCATGCCAGCGGCGCGGATCCCGACGACAAGGAGAGCCGCGGATCAGGGGGACCCCATGAAACGTATCCTTACCATTCTGAGTACCCTGGCCATTGCCTGGGGCTGCACGGCAGACGACGCCACCGGCCCGGCCGCGGCAGGCCAGGCTCCGGACGCCGATCGGATGGTCATCGCGCAGGACCTCGAGCCGTTCCTCGGTCGCGGGATGATGCATCGCGCGGCTCCGCTCACCATCATGACCTACAACCTGTACATCGGGACGGACGTCGACCGGGTTCTGGCCTCGCCGCCTGATGAATTCGACCAACGGGTACAAGAAGCCCTGGCTACCTTCATCGCCACCGATTACGGCGAGCGCTCGGGCGCCATCGCCGACCTGATCGGGGAGGCCAACCCGCACGTGGTCGGGCTCCAGGAAGTGTACGTCATCAGCACCCAGGGCATAGCCGGCGTGCCCGACATGACCGTGGACTTCCTCCAGATACTGATGGCGCAACTTGGCGCGCGCGGCCTCAACTACCAGGTGGTGGCCCAAGAGGTCTTGACCCAACTCCAGCTCCCGGTGGGTGGGGGCGGCGTGGGGCTGGTGGACTCGGATGCCCTGATGGTCAGGGGAGACGTCCCGTTCGACAACACCGAGACAGTGGTCTACCAGGCCAAGCTGACCGTGCCGTTCGGGCCGACGACGCTGGACATTCTCCGGGGCTACACGGCCGCAGACGTGCGGGTCGGCGGTAAACGGTACCGGGTGGTGAACACCCACTTCGAACCGAAACAGCCGGTACCTCAAATCCAGCAGGCCCAAGCTGGTGAATTGCTGGCGGCACTGGCAGAGGCACACGACCCCGTAGTGGTAGTGGGCGACGTCCACTCGGGTCCGGCCGACGCCGATCCTGCCGCTCCATACAATCAGCTGCGTGCCAGCCACTTCACCGACGCCTGGCTCAAGCGGGTCCCCCGGGGTCGCCGCTACGACGATCCCGGCCATACCTGCTGCCAGGAGGCCGACCTGCAGAACGCCACGTCGCAACTGGTCGAGCGCATCGACCTGATCATGGTACGGAACGACTTCGATTTCTTGCCGCGCTCGGTGGTGGGGCCATCTTGGGTCGAGGTCGTGGGCGACGAACAGGCTGATCGCACGGCATCAGGCCTGTGGCCGTCGGATCACGCCAGCGTGGCGGCGACATTCCGGTTGCCGACGATGCGGGGGCTGGCGAGGAGACAGTGAGTAGCGACGGGTGAGATTCCGGGATTCCGGCATTTCGGGAATCCGAAATTGCTCGATTGGGGTTGCTCGTGAACCCAATCCCACATTTTCGGACTCCCGGAATATCGAAATCCCGGAATCCCACCCGCCCGCCTTACCCTCCCACCACCGCTACCGCCTGCCGGCGAAGCCGACCGTCGATAGCGTCGGGAATATCATAGCCCAGGTGGTGGAGCGCCATCGGGAAGACATCGACCGCACGTATGGGACCGGCCACCACCCTGTTGAAGGCCGCCAAGCACAGCATCTGGTCCGCCGCCAGGCTTCCGTGTCCGGCCTTGTGTTCCGGTACCTCCCAATCCGATCGGAGATCAGCCCCCGGTAGGGCCGAAACGATGAGGTCACCTGTCCGATGGCTGCCGAACAACTGGAGCAGCTGTATCGGGCCGTCAGGATGCGGGCTGTCGATGGTGGCCCGCAGCCAGCCATCGCTGTCGTGGTGTTGTGGTGTGGGTCCATACCCAAGAGCATCACCGGTTTCGGGCGTGTAGCCGATGGTGTCTCCCTGCGTGGTGATCCGTGCTCTTCCCGAGGACGACACGACCACGACATCCTCACCCTCGACCGCGGCGACGAAGGCCACTCCTTGGAGGTTTGCCAGGTGATCGACCAGAGCCTTGGGAATCCCCTCTATCTCACCGCCCTCGATGGCCGACAACGGGTACCGGTGTGACCTGGGCGTACCGGGCGCCAGATAGACCTGCGCCGAAGCGTTGCCTGACACCATGACGGCGGCCCTGGGATGGCGTCGCCACAACACCGGATGGCGCAGCGTGGCAACGCCGAGGTCCTCCAACGCCAGCGCGATGTCGACATGGCGATCGATCCGGGAGAACCCGTGATCGCTCACCAGCATCAACAGGTGGTCCGTGTCGCTCCCGACTGCGGCCAGGTAACGGCCCAGATCGCGATCGAATGCGCGATACAGATCGAGCACACGGGGGTGTTCGGGATGCCGCAGGTGGGCCACGCCATCGATCCCGGGAAGCACGGCGAACATGAAGCGGGGAGGCCGCCGTGCCTGCTCGACCATTTCGTGGCACACCGCGCGGTCGAGAGGTTCATAGTTGCAGTTGTAGTGTGCCGCGGCACCATACACCATACGAGTCACACCGCGGCGATGGCGTCCTTCGCCGAGTCCCCGGGTGAACGGGCTGCAGATGGCGGTGCTGTCCTTTTCGATGTCGAAGATCGACAGCACCGAATCGGCGACATCGCTGTTCAGCATCCCGCCCTGATAGCCACAGTAGCTCCGGACGTGCTCGCGGTCGCGCATCCAGCGGCCCTGGTAACGCGAAACATCCATCCAGCGCGTTCCCGGGACCTGACAGGTTCCGGGGTAGCAGCCGGTGAGAAACGGGAGGTAGGCGATACCGGTGGTCGAGGGGAACACCGTCGTAGCCGGCACCCGACCGCCCGGCTCGAGCACGTGACGGCTGATCGTGGGCAGATCACCGGCGGCGACCAGCCGGTCGAAGACATCCGGCCGGGCTCCGTCGAGCATCACCATGGTGACGAGTCTGTCCGACTGGGGGATGGCTCCCGGGCGAGATAGCATGATGGCTCCAAGGCTAGCGTACACCGGGAGGTTCGGCTAGGCCCGTTACTTACCCGTGACCTGAGTGGCTGGTGGCGAGGCAAGAAGGGCTAAGAGGGCTAAGAGGGAAAAGAGGGCTAAGAGGGCTAAGAGGGCTAAGAGGGAAAAGAGGGCTAAGAGGGATAATGGGGCAGCCCGACGGATAAGCATGCTGCCCTGGTCGTCAACCCCACGACCGCCTGTCCGCCTGACCGCCTACCTCACTCGCTGACGTTGAAAAAGAGTTGTATCCCCGTATGCCGATGGTCGATCTTGGCCTCGCCCAGGGCCACCATCACATACAGCACGTTCAGTGCTTCGAGCGCCGAGCCGATGAGTTTCCTTTTGCGGGCCCGCTTGTTGACGTCCTGCGAGGTGACGCCCTGCCGGCCGCGGGTCAGTTTGCGGACGTAGGTGTGAGCCTCCTTGGTGACCATGTTGAAGTAGCCGGCCTTGGGTTTGGCGCGGGAGAAGGAGAACACGAAATAGGCCTTGGGACTGGAAAAGATGTAGTAGGTCTGCCGGCGGCCGGAGACCTTCCCCTCGAATGACAGTCCGGCGCTCAGGTCCTTGATGTTCATAGCCTACTCCGATCGAATGGAATGCCTATCTCGTGGGGTCAGGCGCCGGATTCGCTGGGCCGGCTCCCATAATAGCATTTCTGCATCGCCGCGACCTGATGTAGTGGAGCGGCGACTGCCAGGTGTGATTGGTGATAGTTGAGTGCGGACGTGTGAGGGGGGCCACATCACACATCACCAACCACCAATCACCAACCACCCCCACCACCCTCGCCGCCCCCGCTGCCCCCGCCGCCTATGGCATTGAATCCGCCACCGCCCACAAACTATCCCTCACCGGCCAGCCCCCACCCAGCGCCTTGTACAGCTCCACCGTTGAAGACAGTTCCCGCTGCAGCGTCTCCGACGCGGCCAGCTCGGCCCCGAACAGCGACCGCTGCAGGTCCAGCACCTCGAGGTAGCTGGTGATACCACCTTGATAGCGGGCCCAGGACAATTCAGTGGCGTTCCGAGCTGCTTCCACTTGGCGTACTCGCGACTCGTGCTCGGCGCGGTAGGTGTAGACCGCCACCACGGCGTCTTCCACCTCCTGAAACGCGGTCAGGATGGTCTGCTCGTATCGATTGAGCAGTTGTTCGGTGCGAGCGACCTCGATGTCGACGCGGCGCTGGTTGCGCCCGGCGTTGAACAGCGGCCCAAAGAGGTTGGCGCCGAGGTTGAGGATGGCACTGGTGAGGCCACCGCTGGTGAAGTCGTCGCTCAGTCCGGCGGAGCCGGTGAGCGACAGCTGCGGGAACTTGAGCGCCTCGGCCACGCCGATCCGCGCGGTCTGCGCCGCCAGCCGTCGCTCGGCCTCGAGAATGTCCGGCCGGCGGCGCACCAAGTCGGCCGGCAATCCCACCGGGATCTCTGGTGGCAGGGTTTGC